>NZ_JBLEBI010000168.1:0-14867 GCF_047340315.1 Streptomyces sp. AF1A | reverse complement strand
CAGTCAGCGGAGCGCTCAGCAACGACCGACCAAGGGACACGGCCATGACCATAACCTCGGCGATCCCGCCCCCGGGCTCCGAACCCGCCCTGTCCGTCCGCCAGGTGCTCACCCTGGAGCGGGTGCTCGCCGGGGAGCCCGAGGTGGTGGCCGGCGCCGCCCAGCTCGACCGCCCGGTGCGCTGGGTGCACGTCGCCGAGGCGGCCGACGTCGGGGTGATGCTCAGCGGCGGCGAGATGGTGCTCACCACCGGCGTGCTCCTCGCCGGTGACGAGGCCAAGCAGGTCGAGTACATCCAGTCCCTGCACCGCGCCGAGGCCGCCGCCGTGGTCCTCGGCCTCGGACGGGCCTTTCCCGCGCCGCCCGAGGTGATGCGCCGGGCCGCCGAGCGGTGCGGGCTGCCCATGGTCGTGCTGCACCGGCCCTTCCCGTTCGCCGAGCTGACCGAGGAGGTCCAGAGCAGGCTGGTGCGGCGCAAGTTCGCCGCCGTCAGCCTCTCGGAGAGCGTCCGCAGCGCGCTCACGGCGCTGATCACGGCCGGTGCGCCGCTGGTGCGGCTGCTCGACGAGGTCGCCCGGCACAGCGGCTGCCCGGTCGTCGTCACCAACCTCGCCCACCGCGTCCTCGCCACGGCGGGGGAGCGCTCCGCGGTGGACGACGTGCTGCGCGACTGGGAGCGGGTCGCCCGGCAGGCCGGGGCGGGGGCGGGCGACGAGTGGATCAGCGCCGAACTCGGCGGCCGAGGGGAGCGCTGGGGGCGGCTGCTGCTGTGCGGCTACCGCGGCGACACGGCCACCGGGCGGCTGCTCGCCGCCCGGGCCGCCGAGGCCCTCGTGCTGCACCGCATGCTCGGCGGCGGCTCCGCGCACTCCTGGGAGGAGGAGTCCGCGCAGAGCCTGCTGACCGACCTGGTCTCCGGCGTCGTACCGGCGTGCCGGCTGCTGCCCCGGGCTCGTGCGGCCGGGCTGCCGGTCAACCGGCGCACCTTCGTGCCGCTCGTCGTCCTCGACCGCGCCCCGGACGAACTCGACCGGGTGCTGCGCCTGCTGGGGCTGTCCGGGCTGGTCGCGGAGCTCGCCGACGGCGCGGCCGCCGTCCTGCTCAGCCTCCCCCGCGACCAGGACGCCGACGCGCTCACCGCGCACTTCGCCACCCGGCTGCGCGCCGGGGAACCGGCCGTGGTCGCCGCCGCCGACGCCCGCACCGGGTGGGACGACGTGCCCGCCGGGCTGCGCGAGGCCCGGCACGTCGCCGACGCCGTCGCCGGCTCCGCCGCCGCCCTCGACCTCCCGGCCGTCGTACGCCTGAAGGACGTGCATCTGCGCGGCCTGATCCGGCTGCTGCGCGACGACCCGCATGTGCAGTCCTTCGCGGAGCGGGAGCTGGACGGGCTGCTGAGCACGGCCGAACCGGAGCTGCTGAACGTCCTGCGGACCTACCTGGCCACCGGCCGCAACAAGTCCCGCACCGCCCAGCTCCACCACGTCTCCCGGCCCGCGCTCTACCGCCGGCTGGAGGCGATACAGGCCCGCCTCGGCGTCGACCTGGACGACTTCGAACAGGCGGCCTCCGTGCACATCGCGCTCCTCGCGCACGACGCGCAACTCCGGTGAAACCTGGTACGGCCTGCGAAACGGCGGTGAAACATGGGCCCACGAAGACGTGACACGGTGACACGCCCCACGCCCGCAGACGTGACACGCTGCCCGTCGAACCGGCCGCCCCGGCTTCCTAGGCTCGCCGCACACCGAGCTACCGGAGGTCCCGATGAGCCGAGTGATCCGTGCCGCCCTCTTCCAGACCGCCTGGACCGGCGACAAGGAGTCCATGATCCAGGTCCACGAGCAGGCGGTCCGCGACGCGGCAGCGCAGGGCGCCCAAGTCCTCTGCTTCCAGGAGCTGTTCTACGGCCCCTACTTCTGCCAGGTCCAGGACAAGGCGTTCTACGAGTACGCCGAGCGCATTCCCGAGGGCCCGACCGTCCGGCGCTTCCAGTCCCTCGCCCGCGAGCTGGGCATCGTCCTCGTCCTGCCGATGTACGAGGAGGAGCAGCCCGGCGTCCTGTACAACACCGCCGCCGTGATCGACGCGGACGGCTCCTACCTCGGCAAGTACCGCAAGACGCACATCCCCCAGGTGCAGGGGTTCTGGGAGAAGTTCTACTTCCGCCCCGGCAACAGCGGCTGGCCCGTGTTCGACACGGCCGCCGGGCGCATCGGCGTGTACATCTGCTACGACCGCCACTTCCCGGAGGGCTGGCGGGCGCTGGGCCTCGCGGGTGCCGAGATCGTCTTCAACCCCTCGGCCACCTCCCGCGGCCTGTCCCGCTACCTGTGGCAGCTGGAGCAGCCGGCGGCGGCCGTCGCCAACGAGTACTTCGTCGGCGCGATCAACCGGGTCGGTGTGGAGGAGCTGGGCGACAACGACTTCTACGGCACCACCTACTTCGTGGACCCCGAGGCCCAGTTCGTCGGCGAGGTCGCGAGCGACAAGGAGAGCGAACTCGTCGTCCGCGACCTGGACCTGGCGAAGCTGCGCGAGGTCCGCGACCGCTGGCAGTTCTACCGCGACCGGGCCCCGGGCGCGTACACGCCGCTGACCGCTCCCTGACCGCATCGCCCACCCCGGGAGGAGAGGGACCATGAGCAGCCGTACCGTCATCCGCGGTGGTCTCGTCATCACCGCGTCCGACGAGATCCACGCCGACGTCCTGATCGAGGACGGCCGCATCGCCGCCCTCGCCGCCTCCGGCACGCCCGCGGCCGAGGCGTTCACCGCCGAGCGGGTGGTCGACGCCACCGGCAAGTACGTCATCCCGGGCGGCGTCGACGGCCACACCCACATGGAGATGCCGTTCGGCGGCACTACCGCCGCCGACACCTTCGAGACCGGCACCCGCGCCGCCGCCTGGGGCGGTACGACCACGATCGTGGACTTCGCCATCCAGAGCGTCGGCGGCTCCCTGCGCGACGGCCTGGACGCCTGGCACGCCAAGGCCGAGGGCAACTGCGCGATCGACTACGCCTTCCACATGATCGTCTCCGACGTGAACCAGGAGACCCTCAAGGAGATGGACCTGCTCGTCGAGGAGGGGGTGACGTCCTTCAAGCAGTTCATGGCCTACCCGGGCGTCTTCTACTCGGACGACGGGCAGATCCTGCGCGCCATGCAGCGCGCCGCCGACAACGGCGGGCTGATCATGATGCACGCCGAGAACGGCATCGCCATCGACGTCCTGGTCGAACAGGCCCTCGCCCGGGGCGAGACCGACCCGCGCTACCACGGCGAGGTCCGCAAGGCCCTGCTGGAGGCCGAGGCCACGCACCGCGCCATCCGGCTCGCCCAGGTCGCCGGCGCCCCGCTGTACGTCGTGCACGTCTCGGCCATGGAAGCGGTGGCCGAACTGGCGCGGGCCCGGGACGACGGCCTGAACGTCTTCGGCGAGACCTGCCCGCAGTACCTGTTCCTGTCCACCGACAACCTCGCCGAGCCGGACTTCGAGGGCGCCAAGTACGTGTGCTCCACGCCGCTCAGGCCCCGGGAGCACCAGGCGAAGCTCTGGCAGGGCCTGCGCACCAACGACCTGCAGGTCGTCTCCACCGACCACTGCCCCTTCTGCTTCTCCGGCCAGAAGGAGCTGGGCCGCGGGGACTTCTCCAGGATTCCCAACGGCCTGCCGGGCGTGGAGAACCGCATGGACCTGCTCCACCAGGCCGTCGTCGACGGGCACATCTCACGCCGCCGCTGGATCGAGATCGCCTGCGCCACCCCGGCGCGGATGTTCGGCCTCTATCCGAAGAAGGGCACCATCGCCCCGGGCGCCGACGCCGACGTCGTGATCTACGACCCGCACGCCGAGCAGGTGATGTCCGCCGAGACGCACCACATGAACGTCGACTACTCGGCGTACGAGGGCAAGCGGGTCACCGGCCGGGTCGAGACGGTCCTCTCCCGCGGCGAACTCGTGATCCACCAGCGGGAGTACACCGGGCACGCCGGCCACGGCGTCTTCACCCCGCGCTCCACGTGTCAGTACCTCAACTAGGAGTGGCGCACATGGACTTCGGACTCGTCCTGCAGACCGACCCGCCGGCCTCCCGCGTCATCAGCCTGATGAAGCGGGCGGAGCGCAACGGCTTCCGGTACGGCTGGACCTTCGACTCCGCCGTGCTGTGGCAGGAGCCGTTCGTCATCTACAGCCAGATCCTCGCCAACACCACGAAGCTGAAGGTCGGCCCGATGGTCACCAACCCGGGCACCCGCACCTGGGAGGTCACCGCCTCCACCTTCGCCACCCTCAACGACATGTTCGGCAACCGCACCGTCTGCGGCATCGGCCGCGGCGACTCCGCGATGCGGGTCGCGGGCCGCAAGCCCAACACCCTGGCCCGGATCAGCGAGGCGATGAGGGTCATCCGGGCGCTCGCCCGCGGGGAGTCCGCCGACCTCGGCGGCGGCGCGGTCGTGAAGTTCCCGTGGGTCAAGCCGGGCGCCCAACTGCCCGTGTGGATGGCCGCGTACGGGCCGAAGGCGCTGAAGATGGCCGGTGAGGAGGCCGACGGGTTCATCCTGCAGCTGGCCGACCTCTATCTCACCGAGTACATGGTGAAGGCCGTCAGGGACGCGGCCGCGGCAGCCGGACGCGACCCCGCCGAGGTCACCGTCTGCGTGGCGGCCCCCGCGTACGTCACCGAGGACGACTCGCCCGAGGCACTCGCGCACGCCCGCGAGCAGTGCCGCTGGTTCGGTGGCATGGTCGGCAACCACGTCGCCGACCTGGTCGCCAAGTACGGCGAGCACTCCGCCCAGGTCCCCGAGGAACTCACCGACTACATCAAGGCGCGGCAGGGCTACGACTACGCCCACCACGGGCGCAGCGGCAACCCTGACACCCAGTTCGTGCCGGACGAGATCGTGGACCGGTTCTGCGTCATCGGACCGGCCGAGAAGCACATCGAGAAACTGACCGCACTGCGCGCCCTGGGCGTCGACCAGTTCGCGGTGTACGACATGCACGACGCGCAGGAGGCCACCATCGACGCCTACGGCACGAAGGTGATCCCCGCCGTCAACGCCTGACCCACTCACCCCATCCCCGTCCCTCCTCGTCCCTCTCCGTCCCTCTCCGTTCCTCCCAACCCCCCGCCTCTGGTCACCCCTCCCCGCCCGGCGGGGAGGGGCTGGTGCCCGCACGGCCTCTCCCGACCCACCTCATATCTGATTGGCCTGCCCATGACCGACACCGCTCCCACGGCCATACCGCCGTCCGCCCAGGTCACCCTCCCCGACGGCCGGGTGGAGATCGCTCCTGGTGCGCCGCAGCCCAGCGGCCGCTACGCCAACGCGGACCTGCTGCCGGTTCCCGTCCAGAGGCGCACGTGGACGACGTACAACTTCTCCGCGCTGTGGGTCGGCATGGCCCACAACACGGCCTCCTGGACGCTGGCCTCCGGCCTGATCGCCGTGGGCATGGACTGGAAGCAGGCGGTGTTCACCATCGCCCTCGCCAACCTGATCGTGCTGGTGCCGATGCTGCTCACCGGGCACGCCGGCCCCAAGTACGGCATCCCCTTCCCGGTCTTCGCCCGCGCCTCCTTCGGCGTGCGCGGCGCCAACCTGCCCGCCGTCGTACGGGCGTTGGTGGCGTGCGGCTGGTTCGGCATCCAGACCTGGATCGGCGGCGAGGCCATCTACTTCCTCGCCGGCAAGCTGATCGGCGACAGCTGGTCGAACGCGGGGCACATCGCCGGCTACGCGTGGACCATGTGGCTGTCGTTCGCCATCTTCTGGGTGCTCCAGGTGGCGATCATCCACCGGGGCATGGAGACCATCCGCCGCTTCGAGAACTGGGCCGCGCCCTTCGTGCTGGTCGGCGCGTTCGTGATGCTGTGGTGGATGAGCAGCAAGGCGGGCGGCGTCGGCCCGCTGTTCGACCAGCCGTCGAAGCTCGGCTGGGGCGGGAGCTTCTGGAAGCTCTTCTGGCCCTCCCTGATGGGCATGATCGGCTTCTGGTCGACGCTGTCGCTGAACATCCCCGACTTCACCCGCTACGGCCGGAGCCAGAAGGCCCAGACCTGGGGCCAGGCCCTCGGCCTGCCGACCACGATGACCCTGTTCGCGTTCCTGTCCGTCCTGGTCACCTCCGGCTCCCAGGCGGTCTACGGCAAGCCGGTGTGGGACCCGGTACAGCTGGCGGCGAAGACGGACAACGTCGTGGGCCTGCTCTACGCCCTCGTCACGGTCCTGGTGGCCACCCTCTCGGTGAACATCGCGGCCAACCTGGTCTCCCCGGCCTTCGACTTCTCCAACGTCGCGCCCAGGAAGGTGAGTTTCCGTACCGGCGCGCTCATCACCGCGGTCCTCGCGGTCCTGATCTTCCCGTGGAAGCTGTACTCCGACCCGCAGGGCTACATCTTCACCTGGCTCGGTCTGGTCGGCGGCCTGCTCGGCACCGTCGCGGGCATCCTCGTCGCCGACTACTGGGTCCTGCGGCGCACCCGCCTCCACCTCGCCGACCTGTACCGCACGGGCGGCCGCTACTGGTACGCGGGCGGCTGGAACTGGCGGGCGGTGGCGGCGTTCCTCGCCGGAGGCGTCCTGGCGATCGGCGGGGCGAGCTTCAAGCCCCTGATCGACGGCCGCCCCATCCCCGCCCTGTCCTCGCTGGCCGACTACGGCTGGGCGGTGGGCCTCGGCACCTCGTTCGTGCTGTACCTGGCCCTCACCCTGCTGACCGGCCGCGGCCGGGCCACGGCGTGAGGACGCGGGGGCGGGCGGTCACGGTCACCCGGACTGCGACTGCCCGCCCCCGAGCGCGCCGACCGCGGCCCGCGCCGCCTTGATGGCGCCCGTGTTGATCTCGTCCGTACCGGGCGCCTTCTTCGTCTCGAAGTCGCTGCCGTTGTAGGTGACGATCACCAGCGCGTTGGAGACGCGCACCATCACCACGCCCTCGCGCGTCTGCTGCTTGTCCTCGGTGGTCAGGTTGACCACGGAGTAGGCCTCGTTCCCGAGCCCGGGCACGGCCCCGCCGCCACTCTTCTCGGTCACCCGCTGCTGGTACTCCTGCTTCGCCTCCTGCTCCGAGGAGCTGATCTCGAACGACACGTCGAGCCAGCGGTAGTCGTAGCCCTTCAGCGCGTTCCAGGAGCAGGTGCGGCGCAGCTTGGGGTCCGTCGACGGGATCTCCTTGCCGGTCGTCTTCGCCCCGGGCACCAGCGACTTGATGGTGGCCACGGGCACGCTGGTGCAGGGGGTGGGCGCGGTCGCGTACGACTTCGCCGCCGCGGGCGACGACGGATCGGCGGACGAGGAGGAGGACTGGGCGGACGTCTGCCGGCCCGCCTGGTGCCCGGCGGCCGTGGGCTGCGCGTCCGGGCCGGACGTCAGCGCCCAGCCGGCACAGGCGAGAACCGCGACCGGCGTGAGTCGCGCGGTGAGAGCGAGAGGCAGAGGCAGTGAACGCACGGCGCACTTCTCGTGGGGGAGGGGGTGCGGAAAGGTCCGCATGGTGGACGAGGACGACAGTCTCACACGCCGGCCTGCGCGACGGAAGCGGAAACTCGCAGCGTGTGCGGGCGGTCACGGCGCGACGTTCGGGCCTCGCCGTTATGTCGACTTTTGTCCGATAGTCGGCGCCGGGCGCGGACTTCACCCGGTAGCGAGCCGGCGGCGGGCGCCGACCTCGCTCGGGTACTCGCGGACGGTGAAAGCCGCGGCGCACCAGCCGGCACCCCATGCGGCCAAGGCGGGTATGACGGGCGCCGCGAGCAGCCAGAGGACGCGACCCGCGAGGGCCAGCCGGACGGAACGGCGGGACTCGTCCCGCTTGGCGGCGCGGAACTCGTCGGGGGCGGGCGGATCGAGCAGCTTTCTGCGGTGGTCCCGCCGCTGGACCCGCCAGCCCCACGCCAGAGCCACGACGGACGCCGCGACCTGCACCCCGTCCCACACCGTGCGGACCGTCGGCGGCAGGGCGCCGCGGAAGCTCCCGTAGAGCACGAGCGCGACATAGCAGCAGAAGGCCAGGACGAGAAGCCACAGGACGGCGCCGAGGGTACGGCGCAGCCAGTAGCGCGGACCGCGCTCGTACCACGTGGTGCCGAGGCCCGGCAGGGATGGGATCTTCAGGTCGGTTCCGGCCGTCGTCATGTCCCGGAGCGATGTTCCTCGAGCCAGCGGCGGGCGCCGACTTCACTGGGGTATTCGCGGACGGTGGCCCAGGCGGCCAGCCAGCCCGCGAGGTACCCGGCGAAGGCGGGCATGACGGGAGCGGCGATGATCACGAGGAGGCGGCCCATCGCGATGCGACCCGGCACCCGTCCGTCGTGGTCGCGTTTGGCCCGGAGCGTCTCTTCCGGGGCCGGGGGGTTGAGAAGCGCCTCACGGTGGCCCCGGCGCTGTTTCACCCAGCCCCACACCAGCGCCCCGCAGGCCCCGACGACCTGCACCGCGTCCCACACAGCGCGTACCGCGGACGGCAGCTCCTCGCGGAACCCCGCGTACAGGCCCCCTGCGAAGAGACCGAACAGGCCCATGACGAGGATGATGAAGACGGCCGTGCGCGCCCGGCACAGCCAGTAGAGCGCGCCGCGCTCGTACCAGGTTCTGCCCAGCTTCGGCAGAGCGGGAACCGGTACGGAGTACCCGGGTGCCGGGGCCTCAGAAGATGCTTGTGACGCCATGCCAGACATCCTTCACCAGTCGCTTTCCGTCGTCGACGGTCTCCGTGGCGACATGCTTGCTGCCGGTCAACACACCACCGACCACCCCGTGATCGTGGATGTCCTCGCTCCAGTGCTCGTGGAAGGCGTGGTCGATGACGGACGTCGCGGCGATGACGGTGCCGGCACCGACCGCGGCCACGGCGACCGCACCCTCGACGGGCAGCGCCGCGGTGATGGCCGCGCCGGCGGCCAGGCCGCCGAGGGCGGCCCCGCCGTCGACGATGACGGAGTGCTGCCACGACCAGCCCTTGTCGTGGTCGTCCTTCGCCTCGATCAGACCGCAGGCCGCCGCCGCGGCGACGTCCAGCACGGGAAGCTCCCTCAGGGCTTCCGGCAGCGCCTCCACCCCCTTGCCCAGGCGCAGCGCATCGGCCGCGTCGACCAGCTTGACGTTCAGGGCACGGTCGTACGGCAGTTTGGTGCTGCCGTTGTCGGCGCGGGCGATGTCCTCCTCCAGCGCGTCGACCTTGGTGACCGCGTCGCGGTAGGCGCTCTTGGCGGGCAGGTCCTTGGGCAGCGCCTTGCCCGCCTTCTGGAACGCCTTGCGCTCCGCGCGCAGTTCCTTCTTGGCGGCCTGTGCCTCGGCCTTGGCCGCGTCGATGTGCTTGCGGGCCTCGATACCCCCGGCACGGGCGTCCTCGGCGTCGTACGCGTACAGCCCGCGCAGGGCGTCGTACAGCGTGATCTTGTCGCCCGGGGACACCGAGCCGTCCTTCGACGTCACCTTGTCGTACAGCCCCTGCAACTGCTGCGCCGCCACCAGCCGCGCGTGCTGGGCGGTGTGCAGGATCTCGTTGCGCGCGGTGGCGTAGTCGTTCATCGCGGAGATGGTCTTCTGGTCGTCCGCACTCGGCGGACTCGCCGTCATGATCGGCAGCGGCGCGCCCTTGGCGTCCGTCGGCACGCCCTTGCCAGCCGCGATGTGCTGCGCGTTCTGCAGCGACTTCTCGCACGTGGACAGCGCGTTGGCCAGGGTCTCGATGATCTCGCCCGCCGCGTGCACCAGTTCGGCGAAGCCGCCGGCCGCCAGCGCGTCCTCGCTCCACTTGGCGCGGAAGGTCTCGGCCGCCTCGCCCTTCCAGCTCGCGTCGCCGACCAGCTTCTCGACGGAGCCGCTGAGCGGCTTGACCACGTCGTCGAGCTTGTCCTTGGCGTTCTTGTACGTCTCGGCCATCGTGCGCAGTCCGCCGATGTCGCCGCCGACCCAGCTGTCACCCATCAGCTCTCATCCCATCAGGTCTTCGAAGACGCCGTGGACGTCCACGTCGTGCCGGTGGAAGGAGTCCCGCGCGTACGCGACCTTGTCCCCGTGGTCGTCCATGCGGTCGGCCATGCCGATGTGCAGGGCGACGATGAGGTCCGCGACCTCCTTGATCGCGGCGTCCAGCCCGGCGTCGCCGCCGCTGACCACGGGCGGCGCCACATCGGGGTGCAACTTGCGGTAGTTGTCCGCCTGTTCGTGGAACGTCCTCGCCATGGTGGAGAGGTCGTCGTAGACCGTCTTGAAGTCGCTCACCGGCGCACCTCCCGCGCGTAGGCGGCCAGGTCCTCCGGCCGCCAGGTGGGTTCCACCGGCCCGAGCCGGGGGTCCAGCAGGACGGTGACGCCCTGCTCGCTCACGCCCTCGGTCAGCGGGCCGAGCGAGGCCGCGACCCACGGCTGCGCCTCGCCGAGCGCCTCCGCCAGCTTGCGCGGCGAGGTGAACGCGAAGGCCACCCTGCCGTGTGCCGGATGCTCGAACAGTTCCAGGACGATGAACGGCACCCGCGCCGCTCGCCCGTCCGTCCCCGTCCCCGCGACGGACCTGGGGTGCGCCGGTACGCACACCGGCGTGTGGTACGCGGGCACGCCCGGCTTGGGGCCCGGCCGGTCGTCCGAGGGCTCCCGCGGGGGCGGCGCGGCCTCCACGAGGTCCTGGAGCGCGGAGCGGCGCGGCTCGGGCGCCGGCTCCGGGTGTTCTCTCCGTGGCGGATCCGGCTCCGCGAAGTCGAGCAGGCGTGAACGTATCGGCGCCCCCACCGCCGTCACCTCTTCCCCGTGAGTGCGTGGCCGACAAGGCTCGACCACGTTAGCCAGCGGGCGGCGGGGCAAATCCGGCTATGTCGGGGCGTGGAACAGGACGTGCACGGAACCCATACGACGGCTTGGCATACGGCAGAGCAGTCCTTGACCTGTTCCTGAACCACCGCATGACCACTGCTTCCGGCCAGGGCCGGCGGCATTTCCGGACCACAGCTTCCGGCCAGGGCCGGCGGCTACGGCACCCGCGCCGTCCACTCCTGGTCCGTGAACTTCGTCCGCGCCAGTTCCCGCGCCCGCGCCAGCTCCTCGTCCGTGATCTTGCCGGGCGCCAGGCCGTAGCGCGCGCGGAACGACTCGATCATCCGCCGGATGACCACCTCGCGCGGCAGGCCCGTCTGCCGCCGCAGCGGATCGACCCGCTTCTTCGCGCTGCTCGTGCCCTTGTCGGACAGCTTCTCCCGTCCGATGCGCAGCACCTCGGTCATCTTGTCGGCGTCGATGTCGTAGGCCATGGTCACGTGGTGCAGCACGGCGCCCGGGCCCCCGTCCGGGCCGACGATCCGCTTCTGGGCCGCGCCGGCGATCTTGCCCTGCTCGGTGGCGATGTCGTTCAGCGGCTGGTACCAGGCCCGTATGCCCATGTCGGCGAGCGCGCCGAGCACCCAGTCGTCGAGGTACGCGTAGCTGTCCTGGAAGGACAGGCCCTGCACGAGGGACTCCGGCACCGACAGCGAGTAGGTGATGGTGTTGCCGGGCTCCACGAACATCGCGCCGCCACCGGAGATCCGCCGCACCACCTCGATGCCGTGCCGGGCGGCGCCCTCCGGGTCCACCTCGTTGCGCAGGGACTGGAAGCTGCCGATGATCACCGCCGGCGCCCCCCACTCCCACACCCGCAGCGTCGGCGGCCGGCGGCCGGCGGCCACCTCGGCGGTCAGCACCTCGTCCAGTGCCATGTGCAGCGCCGGCGGCTGCGGGTCCTCGTGGATCAGCTGCCAGTCGTAGTCGGTCCAGTCGGTGGCGTGCGCCAGCGCCCTGCGCACCGCGATGGCCACGCCCTCCGAGGTCAGCCCGTACATCACGGTCCCCGCGGGCAGGGCCGCCTCGATCCGCGCGGCCAGTCCCGCCGCGTCGGTGTCCGCGGGCGCGCCTTCCAGCGCGCCGTTCACCGCGGCCAGCGCCTCGTCGGGCTCCAGGAAGAAGTCGCCCGCCACGCGCACGTGCCGCAGCACGCCGTCCTCGACGTCCACGTCCACGACGACGAGCTTGCCGCCGGGCACCTTGTACTCACCGTGCACTGCCTGGGCCTCCGTTCCTGCCGCACGGGATCAACGTCGCAGGTCGCCGTGGTGTTCCCCCGGCGGCGATCACCTTCGTACGATCACCCGTACGACGTACCCGAGCCGAGGAGCCCGCCCGTGTTCACCACCCGGCCCACCCTGCAGGGAACTTTCGGCATGGTGTCCTCCACCCACTGGCTGGCGTCCCAGTCGGCGATGGCGGTCCTGGAGGACGGCGGCAACGCCTTCGACGCCGCCGTGGCGGGCGCGTTCGTGCTGCACGTGGTGGAGCCGCACCTGAACGGTCCGGCGGGCGAGGTGCCGATCCTGCTGGCCCCGGCGGGCGGCGAGGTGCGCGTGCTGTGCGGGCAGGGCGTGGCCCCCGCGGGCGCCACGGTCGCGCACTACCGGGGGCTCGGCCTGGACCTCGTCCCCGGCACCGGACCCCTCGCGGCCGCCGTGCCGGGAGCCTTCGACGCCTGGCTGCTGCTCCTGCGCGACCATGGCACCAAGTCCCTCGACGACGTCCTGAAGTACGCCATCGGCTATGCCGAGCACGGGCACGCACCCGTGGAGAAGGTGGGCGCCACGGTGGAGAGCGTGCGGGCGCTGTTCGAGACCGAGTGGACGTCGTCCGCCGAGGTGTACCTGCCGGGCGGCAGGGCGCCCCGGCCCGGTGAGCTGCTGCGCAACCGAGCCCTCGCCGCCACCTGGCAGCGGCTGCTCGCCGAGACGGCGCGGGCCGGTGACCGGGAGGCCCGGATCGACGCCGCGCGCGAGGTGTGGCGCTCCGGCTTCATCGCCGAGGCCCTGGTGCGGCAGTCGGGGCGGCCCACCCTGGACACCAGCGGCCGACGGCACACCGGCACCCTCACGGAGGCCGACCTCGCCGGCTGGTCCGCGACCTACGAGCACCCGGTGACGTACGACTGGAACGGCTGGACCCTGTGCAAGGCCGGCCCCTGGAGCCAGGGCCCCGCCCTGCTCCAGCAGCTCGCGCTGCTCCCGCCCGAGCTTCCCGCGTACGGCTCCGCGGAGTACGTCCACCTGCTGATCGAGGGCTGCAAGCTGGCCATGGCCGACCGCGAGGCCTGGTACGGCGACGCCGCCGAGGTGCCGCTCGCCGAGCTGCTCTCGGACGGCTACAACGCCGGGCGGCGGGCCCTGATCGGCGCCAAGGCCTCCTACGAGCTGCGCCCCGGCAGCCCTGGCGGACGCGCCCCGCGGCTGCCCGCGCGGGCCTACGCGCGCGTGGAGAGCGGTGAGGCCGGCTTCGACGCGATGGGCGCGGGCGAGCCGACCGTCGCCGAGCTGCCCGGCGAACCGCGGGTGGCCGCCGACGGCACCACCCGGGGCGACACCTGCCACCTCGACGTGGTCGACCGCTGGGGCAACATGATCGCGGCCACGCCCAGCGGCGGCTGGCTCCAGTCCAACCCCGTCGTGCCCGAGCTGGGCTTCCCGCTCGGCACGCGCCTGCAGATGACCTGGCTGGAGGAGGGCCTGCCGAACTCCCTCACCCCGGGCCGCCGCCCTCGCACCACTCTCACCCCGTCGCTCGCCCTGCGCGACGGGGTGCCGGTCATGGCGTTCGGCACGCCCGGCGGTGACCAGCAGGACCAGTGGCAGCTGCACTTCTTCCTCGCCGCCGCGCTGCGCGCCCCGGTCCGCGGCGGCCTCGACCTCCAGGGCGCCATCGACGCGCCGAACTGGCACAACGACAGCTTCCCCAGCTCCTTCTATCCGCGCGGGCGCCGCCCCGGCAGTGTGACCGTGGAGTCCCGCACCGACCCGGAGGTCGTCGAGGAGCTGCGCCGGCGCGGTCACCACGTCACCGTCGGCCCCGCCTGGTCCGAGGGCCGGTTGTGCGCGGTGGCCCGGGACCCGGAGACGGGCGTGGTGTCGGCGGCGGCCAACCCGCGCGGCATGCAGGGGTACGCGGTGGGCCGCTGACGGTTCCGGCCGCCCCCGGCGCCCGCCCGGCCCGGCCCTGTTCTTCGTCCCGGTTCCACCCGGTGTTCACCGGGCCGGCGGGGGTTGTCAGCGGGGCGTGTTCTCATGGACGCATGATCGAAGAGACGGAAACCATCGACGAGTTTCTCGCCCGCCGTGCGCCCGACGTGGAAGAGGCGGTCCGCAAGGCCGCCGCGGCCGAGATCCTCCCCCGCTTCCGGCGCCTCGCCGAGCACGAGGTGGAGCGGAAGACCGGCCCGCACGACCTGGTGACGGACGCCGACCGCCTCGCCGAGCTGCGGCTCACCGAGTCGCTCGGCGCGCTGCTGCCCGGCTCCGTGGTGGTGGGCGAGGAGGCGGTGCACGCCGACCCGGCGACGTACGAGGCGATCCAGGGCGACGCCCCGGTCTGGATCGTCGACCCGGTCGACGGCACCCGCCAGTTCGTGCACGGCGACGACGGCTTCTGCACCCTGGTCGCGCTCGCCCACCGGGGCGTCGTGCTCGCCTCCTGGACCTACGCCGCGGCACGCGACCAGCTCGCCACCGCCGTCCGCGGCCGGGGCGCCTTCCTCGACGGCGAGCGGCTGGTCGCGGGCCCGCCGCGGCCCGGCCGCGATCTCACCGTCGCCACCTCGCACCCCGACTTCACCACCGGCGAGCAGAAGCGCGCGCTGCGCGCCCTGTGGACCGACGGCGTCGCCCCGCGCCCCTGCGGCTCCGCCGGTCTGGAGTATCTCGCCGTCGCCCGCGGCGAGCTGGACGGCGTCGCGTTCAGCTGGGAGGCGGCCTGGGACCACGCGGCAGGTCTGCTCCTGGTCGAGGAGGCGGGCGGCGCGCACCTCACCCGGTCGGGAGAGCCGTTCCGCGTGACCGGCGGCAACGC
>NZ_JBLEBI010000167.1:0-15220 GCF_047340315.1 Streptomyces sp. AF1A | reverse complement strand
GGTGGGGTACACGCCCTGCGGGGCCTTCACGGAGCACAGCTCGACGACGTGCGAGACGATCTCGACGCCCGTCGTCTCCTTCAGGTACGACCGCGCCACCGCGCCGAGCGCCACCCGGGCCGCGGTCTCGCGCGCCGAGGCGCGCTCCAGGATCGGACGGGCCTCGTCGAAGCCGTACTTCTGCATGCCCGCCAGGTCGGCGTGGCCGGGGCGCGGCCGGGTCAGCGGCGCGTTCCGGGCGAGCCCGGCGAGGATCTGCGGGTCGACCGGGTCGGCGGCCATGACCTGCTCCCACTTCGGCCACTCGGTGTTGCCCACCATGATCGCGACCGGGGAGCCGAGGGTGAGTCCGTGCCGGACGCCGCCCAGGAAGGTGACCTCGTCGCGCTCGAACTTCATCCGCGCACCGCGGCCATAGCCGAGCCGCCGCCGCGCGAGGTGGTCCGCCACCATCTGGGTGGTGATCGGCACGCCGGCGGGAAGCCCCTCCAGCGTCGCGACAAGTGCGGGACCGTGGGACTCCCCAGCGGTCAGCCAACGCAGCCTGCTCAACGGTGCTCCTCCGTGCTCGCGTCCGGTACTGCCCGGCGTACGCGCGTCCTCGCGTACGGCGACGGCGCGACCGGATGCGCGACACCGGCCCGCCCACCTCCGATCCTCCCACGTCCGGGGCGGCTCCCCGGCCTCCGGTCCAGCAGGCGGACGTCAGTGCGAACGGTCAGCGGGCGGCGAGCGCCTTCTCCCCGGCGCGGCGCATGGCCTCCAGCGGGGCGGGCGCGCGGTCGGTCATCTGTTCGACCTGGAGGACGGCCTGGTGGACCAGCAGGTCGAGGCCGCTGACGACGGCGCCGCCGAACATGGACCAGCGGGCCGCCAGCTCGGTGGGCCAGGGGTCGTAGAGCACGTCGAAGAGGGTGGCGGGCCGCGCCGGCACGGCGGCGGCGAGGGCGTCCGTGGTGCCGGCGGGCGTGGTGGCGATCACCAGCGGGGCGCGCAGCGCCTCGGCCGCGTCCACCCAGTCGGCCGTCCGCACGTCCACGTCGAGCCGTTCGCCCCACTGCCGCATCTCGGCGGCCCGGGCCTCGCTGCGGACGTAGGCGACGACCTCGCCGCTGCAGATCCGGGCCAGCGCGGCGAGCGCGGAGGAGGCGGTGGCACCGGCGCCGAGGATCGCGGCGGAGCGGACCTGTTCGATGCCGTGTTCGCGCAGCGCGGCCACCATGCCCGGGATGTCGGTGTTGTCCCCGAGTCGGCGTCCGTCCTCGGTGAAGACGACCGTGTTGACGGCGTCCACGGAGGCGGCCGTCGGGCTGATCTCGTCCAGCAGCGGGATGACCGCCCGCTTCAGCGGCATGGTCAGCGACAGCCCCGCCCACTGTGGCCCGAGCCCGTCGAGGAAGCCGGGCAGGCCGGCCTCGTCGACCTCGAAGCGGTCGTACGACCAGTCGGACAGCCCGAGTTCGTCGTACGCGGCCCGGTGCAGCACCGGGGAGAGGGAGTGGGCGATGGGCTTGCCGAGCACGGCGGCCCGGCGGGCGTCAGTTGCCCGAGGAGGCATTGAACTTTTCCTTGAGCTGCTTGAATTCCTCGTACGACTTGGCGAATTCGGTGTTCGTCGTACCGTCGGTCGCCACGAAATAGATCCAGCCGTCGTGGGTCGGATTCAGTGCCGCCTTGATCGCGTCGTCGCCGGGGTTGCCGATCGGACCGGGCGGAAGGCCCTTGTGGGTGTAGGTGTTGTACGGGTTCTGGTCGCTGTTGATCTCCTTCTCGGAGATGTGGATGTTGCTCGTGCCCTTGAGATAGTTGTACGTCGAGTCGAACTGCAGCAGCTGGTTCGTCTCGGTGTTCGTGGGCTTGAGGCGGTTGTAGACCACCTCCGCCATCTTGCGGTAGTCGTCGGGCGTCTTGCCCTCGGCCTGGACCAGGCTGGCGACCGTGACGAGCTGGAAGGCGTTCTTCAGGCCCAGTGCCTTCGCCTTGGTGTCGAGGCCGTAGGCGGCGTACTTCAGCTTGGCCTGGGTCACCATCTGCTTGAGGATCGCGTCCGGCTTCATGCCCTTGGCGGCCGGATAGGTGCCCGGGAAGAGGAAGCCCTCCAGCGGGTCCTTGATCGCCGTGCTGTTCTGCACCCAGGACGGCAGGCCCAGCTTGCGGTACTCCTTCTGGGCGAGTTTCCGGGTGCTGCCTGCGGACAGTTCGAGCTTCTTGTCGATGTCCGTGTAGACCTTCGCATTGCGCTCGCCCGGGGTCACGATCACGTTGTTCTGGCTCTTCGGGTCGAGCATCATGCGGACGGCGCTGGCGGCGGACATCTCCTTCCGCAGGAGATAGGCGCCGGCCTGGATCGAGTCGCCGCCCGGTGTCGTGCCCTGCGCGTGCACGAACGCCTCGGCGCTCTTGACGACCCCGGCCGCCTCCAGGCGCCGGCCGATCTCCCAGCCGCCGGCCCCCTTCGGGATCTCGACGGTCACCACCTCTTTGCTGCCGTTGCCGGCGTAGTCCGGGGCCGGGGCGAAACGGTTTTGGTAGAACTTGTAGCCGTAGTACCCGACTCCCGCGAGGCCGCCGCCGAAGACCAGGACGACGACCATGCAGGCGCAGCCGGTGCGGCGTTTCTTGTCCTTGACGGGTTTCCTGCCCTTGCCGCCGCGCCGGTCCCGGCGGCCCTGGAGCTCGTGCTCCTCGTCGTCGCCGCCCCCTCCCGCGAAGAAGGCGTGCTCTTCCTCCTCGGCCGCGGCCTCCGGCTCGGGCTCGGGGCGCCTGCGGCCGGGCGGCACCGGCGGCGGATAGGCGTCCTCGGTGCCGTAGAAGTCGGGCTGCTCCCCGCCGTACGCCATGGGCTGCTGGCCGTACGGGTCGCCCGGGTCGGGGGCGTACGGCACATGGCCGTGGGTGCCCGCCGCGTCCCAGACGCCCTGGTGGAACTGCTGCTGGGCGTGGCCGGCGTACTGCTGGTCGTACTGAAGGTGGCTCTGGTCGTCGTAGTACTGGTACTGCTGGCCGTTGTACCCGGGCTGCTGCTGGGTCCACTCGCCGTACTGCGGCTGCTGCGGGTAGTGCTGCTGCGGCTGGCCGCCGTAGGCAGGCTGATGGCCGGTGTGGGCCTGCTGCCCTTCCCATCCGCCGTCCCCGTACAACGGGTCCTCGGGATGCCACGGTTCGGAGCCTGGGCCCCGGCCATACTCAGTCATCGATCCCCTAGAGCCGCGAGGCGGAGGGTCACGCGGCCCGGGGCCGGCTTCCGTTCCGCCTCTTGCTGTGCGTCGGCTGTTCGAACACCGGCGCATCGCGCGGAACGTTACCGTATCGCGATCAGATGACCACTTCGACGCCCTCGCCGGGTGGTTTACCTGACACCCGTTCGGATTCCAGGGCCTGCTGCAGGATGATGACGGCGGCCGCCTGGTCGATGACCGCGCGGCCCCTCTTGGCGTTCACACCCGAGGCGCGCAGCCCCTGACCGGCCGTCACGGTCGTCATGCGCTCGTCCAGCAGGCGTACCGGCACCGGCTCGATGCCCTTGGCCAGCTCCTGTGCGAAGGCGCGGACCTTGACGGCGGCCGGGCCCTCGCCCCCCTTGAGGGAGCGAGGGAGACCGACGACGACCTCGATCGGTTCGTACTCCTCCACCAGAGCGCGCAGCCGGCGGTGGGCGGCGGGGATGTCCCGGCCGGGGACGGTCTCCACCGGGGTGGCGAGGATGCCGTCGGGGTCGCACGAGGCGACCCCGATCCGGGCGTCCCCGACGTCGATCGCGAGCCGACGTCCTCTGCGCATTTCCGACCGTTTCCTTACCTGGATGTCACTCGGGCGGTCACTTGGCCGTCTCGGCGACGAGCCGCTCGACGGCCTCGACGGCCTCGCCGACGGCGGCCGGGTTCTGGCCGCCGCCCTGGGCGACGTCGGGCTTGCCGCCACCGCCGCCGCCGAGCGTCTTGGCGGCGGCGCGGACCAGGTCGCCGGCCTTGAGACCGCGCTCGCGGGCGGCCTCGTTGGTGGCGATGACGGTCAGCGGCTTGCCGTTGGTGACCGTGAACAGGGCCACCACGGCGGCCCGGCCGCCCTGGATGCGGCCGCGCACGTCGAGGACCAGCTTGCGCAGGTCGTCCGGGGTCGTCCCGTCCGGCACCCGGCCGGTCACGACGGCGACGCCGCGGACGTCCTTGGCGGACTCGGCGAGACCGGCGGCGGCCTGCAGCACCTTCTCGGCGCGGAACTTCTCGATCTCCTTCTCGGCGTCCTTCAGCTTGCCGAGCATCGAGGAGACCTTCTCCGGAAGTTCCTCCGGGCGGCCCTTCAGCAGCTCGGTCAGCTGGTTGACGACCGTGTGCTCCCGGGCGAGGAAGCTGTAGGCGTCCACGCCGACCAGGGCCTCGATGCGGCGGACACCGGAGCCGATGGAGGACTCGCCGAGCAGCTTGACCAGACCCAGCTGGGCGGTGTTGTGCACGTGCGTGCCGCCGCACAGCTCCTTGGAGAAGTCCCCGATGGTCACCACGCGGACCCGCTCGCCGTACTTCTCGCCGAACTCGGCGATGGCGCCCTGCTTCTTGGCCTCGTCGATGCCCATGATCTCGGCGTGCACGTCGAGATCGCGGGCGAGCACCTCGTTGATCTTCTGCTCGACGTCGGTCATCACGGCCGTCGGAACGGCGGACGGCGAGCCGAAGTCGAAGCGGAAGCGGCCGGGCTGGTTCTCGGAACCGGCCTGGGCGGCCGTCGGGCCGAGCGCGTCGCGCAGGGCCTGGTGGGTCAGGTGGGTGGCCGAGTGGGCGCGGGCGATGGCCTTGCGGCGGCGGGCGTCGATCGAGGCGTGGGCCTTGGCGCCGACGGTGACCTCGCCGACCTGGACGACGCCCTTGTGGACGTAGACGCCCGGGACCGGCTTCTGGCAGTCGCGGATCTCGATGACGGCACCGGAGTCGACCTTGATCCGGCCGGTGTCGCCGATCTGGCCACCGCCCTCGGCGTAGAACGGGGTGCGGTCGAGGACGACCTCCACCTCGTCGCCCTCGGTGGCGGCCGGGGAGGACACGCCGTCGACGAGCAGGCCGACGATGGTCGACTCGCCCTCGGTGTCGGTGTAGCCGATGAAGTCGGTCTCGCCGGCGGTGTCGGCGATCTCGCGGTAGGCGCCCATGTCGGCGTGCCCGGTCTTCTTGGCCTGGGCGTCGGCCTTGGCGCGCTCCCGCTGCTCCTTCATCAGGCGGCGGAAGCCCTCCTCGTCCACGGACAGCCCCTGCTCGGCGGCCATCTCCAGGGTGAGGTCGATCGGGAAGCCCCAGGTGTCGTGGAGCAGGAAGGCCTTGTCGCCGGAGAGGACGGTGCCGCCGGCCTGCTTGGTCTCGGTGACGGCGGCGTCGAGGATGTTGGTGCCGGCCTTCAGCGTCTTGAGGAAGGCGTTCTCCTCGGCGACGGCGACCTTCTCGATGCGCTCGCGGTCGGTGATCAGCTCGGGGTACTGCTGGCCCATCATGCGAATGACGGTGTCGATCAGGTCCTTGACGACCGGGCCGGTGGCGCCGAGCAGGCGCATGTTGCGGATGGCGCGGCGCATGATGCGGCGCAGCACGTAGCCGCGGCCCTCGTTGCCGGGGGTGACGCCGTCGCCGATGAGCATCGTGGCGGTGCGCATGTGGTCGGTCACCACGCGCAGCGACACGTCCGAGTCGTGGGCGTCGCCGTAGCGGACGCCGGTCAGCTCGGTGGCCTTGTCGATGACGGCCATGGAGGTGTCGATCTCGTACATGTTCTGCACGCCCTGCAGAATCATGGCGAGCCGCTCCATGCCGAGGCCCGTGTCGATGTTCTTGCTCGGCAGGTCCCCGAGGATCTCGAAGTTGTCCTTGCCGGTGCCCTCGCCGCGCTCGTACTGCATGAAGACGAGGTTCCAGATCTCCACGTACCGCTCGTCGTTGACGGCGGGGCCGCCCTCGACGCCGAACTCGGGGCCGCGGTCGTAGTTGATCTCGGAGCAGGGTCCGCACGGGCCGGGCACGCCCATGGACCAGAAGTTGTCCTTCATGCCGAGTCGCTGGATGCGCTCGGCCGGGACGCCCACGACGTCCCGCCAGATCTGCTCGGCCTCGTCGTCGTCCTGGTAGACGGTGATCCAGAGCTTCTCCGGCTCCAGGCCGTAACCGCCCTTGTCCTGGGGGGTGGTGAGCAGCTCCCAGGCGAGCTTGATGGCGCCTTCCTTGAAGTAGTCGCCGAAGGAGAAGTTGCCGCACATCTGGAAGAACGTGCCGTGCCGCGTGGTCTTGCCGACCTCTTCGATGTCGGGCGTGCGCACGCACTTCTGCACGCTGGTGGCGCGCGGGAACGACGGCTTGACCTCGCCCAGGAAGTAGGGCTTGAAGGGCACCATGCCGGCGGGGACGAGGAGCAGAGTCGGGTCGTCCGCGATGAGCGACGCCGAAGGGACGACGGTGTGCCCGCGCTCCTCGAAGAAGCTCAGCCAGCGGCGGCGGATCTCGGCCGACTCCATCAGTGGTCCTCATTCCGGTTGTACGAGTACGTCGGGTTTCCGAGGTACTTCGGGTTGCTGCGGTTGTTCTCGAGGGCGGCGTACCGCCTCGGTGCGGGAAGTTCGGGGCTCTCCTGGATGCCGAGGGCCTCCTCCAGCTCGGCCTCCCGCTGGGCCATGTTGTCGCGGACGTCGAGCGCGAAGCCCACCGCGCGGTCCTTCAGCCGCTGGCCGGTCTCCAGGGCCTTGTTGGCCGCGGTCGCGGCGAGGCTCTCCGGGGTCAGCTGCCTCAGCTTGCGGTTGACCTTGGTGGTGGCCCACACGCCGGCGGCGACGCCCGTGGTGAACCAGAACGTACGGCGGAACATCGCTCGGTCTCAGTCCTTACTTCCGCTTGCGTCGTGCGGCGGGGACCGTGCGGCCCACGATCACCGTACGCCGGGGCGACTTGGCGGGCACGTCCTCCTTGCGGCCGCCCAGCGCCCGGCGTACGCCGTAGCCGAAGGCCGCGACCTTGACCAGCGGGCCGCCGAAGGTGGAGGCGACGGTGGTCGACAGCGCGGAGGCGTTCGACGTGACCTCCTGGACGTCGGAGGCGATCGCGTCGACCCGGTCGATCTGGGTCTGCGCGGAGCGCACCGCCTGCGAGGCGTCGGCGAGCAGCGGGACGGCCTGGTCCGTCACGTCCGCCACGAGCTTGGTGGTCGCCTTGAGCGTCTGGGCCAGCCTCGCCAGTGCGACGGCGAGGAAGGAGACCAGGATCGCCCAGAAGACGGCCACCAGAATCCCGGCCACCTCGCCACCGGACACTGTGCGCACCCGCTCCCTGAAACGTGCCTGAGCATCGAAAAAGTCGTGTCTTGAGCCTATCGCGCCGGGGCGGAGGCTCCGTACCGGATTAGCGGCGCGGTCGGTGGAGTTGCGGGAAGCGATTGTACGCAACGAACACGGTTCAGTACGCTCCGTGTCCCATGCGAGGTCCTCAGCGCCATGGCCCCCTCTCCGACGGCGAACGGCCCCTTGAGCTGACCAGCTTCGTCGGGCGCTCGGCCGAACTGGCCGAACTCGCCGGGGCGCTGCGGCGAGGCCGCCTGGTGACGGTGACCGGGGTCGGCGGGGTGGGCAAGTCCCGGCTGGCCGCACGGTTCGCCCCGGGCTGGGAGGGCGGTCACGGGCGGGCGGATCTGGCGCCGGTGCGCGACCCGCAGTTCGTGGAGTACGCGGTGATGGAGGCGCTGGGGCTGACCGACCACACCGCCCGCACTCCTCGCGAGATGCTGCTGGAGCAGCTGGCCGGCTGCCGGGTCCTGCTGGTGCTGGACGGGTTCGAGCACCTGGTCGAGGCCGCGGCGGGGCTGATGGCGGATCTGCTGCGGAGGCTGCCCGAACTGCGGGTGCTGGCCGTGGGCCGGCGCCCGCTGGGGCTGGCCGGCGAGCGGCTGCTCCCGCTGGCCCCGCTCGGTGCGGACGAGGCGGTCGAACTGTTCACGGACCGGGCCGCAGAGCAGGGGCTCCAGGTGTCCGACACCCCTCAGGTACGGGAGCTGTGCCACCGCCTCGAAGGCATCCCGCTGGCGCTGGAGCTGGCGGCGGGCCGGCTGCGGGCGCTGTCCCCCGCGCAGTTGCTGCGGCGGCTGGACGACCGGTTCCGGCTGCTGACCGGCGGTGGCAGGGACGTACCGCCCCGGCACCGGACGCTGCGCACAGCGATCGGCTGGAGTCATGAGCTGTGCACGCCTGCGGAGCGGCTGCTGTGGGCGCGTCTGTCGGTGTTCGCCCGGACCTTCGAGCTGGAGGCGGCCGAGTACGTGTGCAGCGGGGACGGACTGCCCGCCGAGGAGGTCCTGGACGTGCTGTCGTCCCTGCTCGCCCAGTCCCTCGTGGCGCGCGAGGAGACCGCCGCGGGTCCCCGCTACCGGATGCTGGACACGGTGCGGGCCTACGGCGCGCACTGGCTGGAGGCGACCGGGGACGCGGCCCGGCTGCGCAGGCGGCACCGGGACTGGTATCTGGGCCTGGCCACCTTGTGCGAGCTGGACTGGTTCTCGCCCCGTCAGTCGGAGGTGGCCGCGCGCACCGAGGCCGAGCTGCCGAATCTGCGGGCCGCGCTGGAGTTCTGCCTGACCGAGCCGGACGAGGCGCACCTGGGCCAGTACCTGGCCGGCTCGCTGTGGTTCTGCTGGGTGGGCTGCGGCCGGCTCGCGGAGGGGCGGCGCTGGCTGGAGCGGAGCCTGGGGCTGGAGTCGGGGTACGCGCGGTCGCGGCTGAAGGCGCTGTGGGTGCTCGGCCATGTGGCGATCGTCCAGGGCGACGCCGTGCCGGCGCTGGCGGCGCTGCGGGAGTGCCGGGAGCGGGCGGAGCGGGCGGGCGATGCCGCGGCGCTGGCCTACGCGGAGCACCGCACCGGCTGCCTGGCCCTGGTCACGGACGACATGGCCGGTGCGGAGGCGCTGCTCCGCTCGGCGTTGGACCGCTACCGGCGGATCGGCGAGCTCAACAGCAACGTCCTGTTGGGCCAGGTGGAGCTGGCCATGGCGCGGGCCTTCCAGGGGGACCTGCCGGAGGCGGTGCGGCTGTGCGAGAACGTGCGCCGGGTGTGCGAGGACCACGGCGAGCGCTGGACCCGGTCGTACGCGCTGTACGTGCTGGCGTACGCGGCCTGGCGGGACGGCGCCCCGGACCGGGCGCGGGAGCTGCTCGCGGACTGCCTGGGCAACGCGCACGCCTTCCACGACCTGCTCGGCTCGGTCCTCGCGCTGGAGCTGCTGGCGCTGGTCACGGTGGACCGGGGCGAGGCGGCGGAGGCGGCGGTGCTCCAGGGCGCGGCGGCCCGGCTGTGGCCGTCGGTGGGGCTGCCGCTGTTCGGCTCGGCGTACTACAACGCCCCGCACGAGCAGTGCGAGACGGCCGCGCGGCAGGCACTCGGCGACGCGCGGTACGAGGAGTGCGTACGGCTCGGGGCGCGGCTGGACCGGGACGCGGCCGTGGCCCGGGCGCTGCGGCACGACGGGGTACGGCCGCTGCGCGCGCTGCCGGCTCCGCGCGCGGCGGTGCGCATCCGCCCCGGACAGCGCGAACCCGCCGCCCCGCCCACCCGGAAGGGCGGGGAGACGGCGGGCTGAGGAACTGCGCCGGGGCTGGGGTCAGCGGGCGTAGTACTCGACGACGAGCTGCTCGTCGCAGATGACCGGAACTTCCTTGCGGTTCGGCTCGCGGTCGAGGCGGAACGCCAGGGCCTTGAGGTTCACCTGCAGGTAGCGCGGGGTCTCGCCCTCGGGGGCGAAGCCGCCCTCACGGGCGATCTGGAAGAGCGTCTTGTCCTTGGAGCGGTCGCGGACCTGCACGACGTCGTCCGGGCGGACACGGAAGGACGGCTTGTCGACCTTCTGGCCGTTGACCTGGATGTGGCCGTGGACGACCATCTGGCGGGCCTGGTAGATCGTGCGGGCGATGCCCGAGCGCAGGACCAGCGCGTCGAGGCGGCGCTCCAGCTCGACGATCAGGGCCTCACCGGTCTTGCCCTGGACCTTGGACGCACGCTCGTAGGCGCGGACCAGCTGGCGCTCGGAGATGTCGTACTGAGCGCGCAGGCGCTGCTTCTCCAGCAGACGGACCTTGTAGTCCGAGTTCTGCTTGCGGCCGCGGCCGTGCTCACCCGGCGGGTAGGGGCGGGCCTCGAAGTACTTGACGGCCTTCGGGGTCAGCGCGATGCCGAGGGCACGCGACTTCTTGACCTTGGGGCGGGACTGGTTCGCCACTGTCTCTGTCTCATTTCGTAGTGTTCGGCTCGTCAGGGTTAGGGAGGTCGCATCCGCAGCCGGGAAAACCCGCCGGGTCCGCTCGGGACCTGCCGGGCAGCCGCTTCCCTGGTCTGGGCACATACGTGCAGCACGCGAGTGGCCCACCGACCGTCCCGGAACCTCGGGTGGTGGTGGGCTGCCCGCGACACCGTTCGACGGTGCGCGACGCTCCTGGAGCCGGTCCGCGGGGGACCGGATCTCCGGCCGGGTGTCCCGCTCTGACAGCACGGGACTCGGCGCTTCGCAGCAGTCTACAGGCCGCTCAGGACCGCTTGCGACCGAGGTGTTTCCTGGTCCACTCCACCGCGTCGGCGTACCGGGCCTCCGCGCCGTGCCGGCTCGGCGCGTAGTACTCGCGGTCCTTCAGCGCGTCCGGCGCGTACTGCTGCTGGGCGATGCCCTCGGGCAGGTCGTGCGGGTACACGTACCCCTGCGCGTGGCCGAGCTTGGCGGCGCCCTTGTAGTGCCCGTCGCGCAGGTGCGGGGGGACGGGGCCGGCCAGGCCCTTGCGCACGTCCTCCATCGCGGCGCCGATCGCGGTCGTCGCGGAGTTGGACTTGGGGGCGAGGGCGAGGGCGATCGTGGCGTGGCTGAGGGTCAGCGCGGCCTCGGGAAAGCCGATCATGGCGACGGCCTGGGCGGCGGCGACCGCGATGGGCAGCGCGCCCGGATCGGCGAGGCCGATGTCCTCGCTGGCGGAGATCATCAGGCGGCGGGCGATGAACCGGGGGTCCTCGCCCGCCTCGATCATGCGGGCCAGATAGTGCAGGGCGGCGTCTACGTCGGAGCCGCGGATGGACTTGATGAGCGCGCTGGCGACGTCGTAGTGCTGGTCGCCGTCGCGGTCGTACTTCACCGCGGCCCGGTCCACGGTCTGCTCCAGCGTCTGCAGGCGGATCTCGCTCTCGCCCTGGTCGAGGGCGGCTCCGGCGGCGGCCTCCAGGGCGGTCAGGGCGCGGCGGGCATCGCCGCCGGCGATGCGCAGGAGGTGCTCCTCGGTGTCCTCGGGGAGGGTCACCGCGTCCTTCAGGCCGCGCTCGTCGCTCAGGGCGCGCTTCAGCAGGCCCCGGATGTCGTCGTCGGTGAGGGGTTCGAGGGTGAGCAGGAGGGAGCGGGACAGGAGCGGGGAGATCACCGAGAAGTACGGGTTCTCCGTGGTCGCCGCGATCAGCGTCACCCAGCGGTTCTCCACGGCGGGCAGCAGGGAGTCCTGCTGGGCCTTGCTGAAGCGGTGGATCTCGTCCAGGAAGAGGACGGTCTCCTTGCCGAAGCCGCCGGTGGCGCGCCGCGCGCCGTCGATGACCGCGCGGACCTCCTTGACGCCCGCCGTGATCGCGGACAGCTCCACGAACCGCTTGTTCGTGGCCTTGGAGACGACGTAGGCGAGGGTGGTCTTGCCGGTGCCGGGCGGGCCCCACAGGATCACCGAGGACGGACCCGCCGGGCCGCCGGAGCCCTCCCCCACCAGCCGGCGCAGGGGCGAGCCGGGCTTCAGCAGGTGCTGCTGGCCCACGACCTCGTCGAGCGTGCGCGGGCGCATGCGCACGGCCAGGGGGCTCGCTGCCGGGTCCTTCTCCTGGCGTTCTTCTGCTGCGGCGGTGAAGAGGTCGGGTTCCACGCTGAAACCCTAAGACACCGCACCGACAACGCCCCGTGCCCCCGGGTCAGGCCCAGAGCTGGCTGCCCCAGCGGGTCAGGATCAGCATGGCGATGACGCCGCAGTGGGTGACCGGCAGCACCCAGGTGAACTCGCCGAGGAAGGACTTCAGCCACCGCGGGGCCGGCAGGAAGTCGTTGCGGACGTTGAACGAGGTCACGTACCAGAACATGGTGATCGTGGCGACCCAGGCCAGCGAGCACCACAGGCACAGCGCGTTGATCCGGTACAGGGACTCGAACTGCAGCCAGGTGACGAAGCAGACGCCGAAGAGTGTGCCGAAATTGAAGGTCAGCCAGTACCAGCGCGGGAAGCGGGCGCGGCCCAGCAGGCTCATGCCGACGCAGATCACGATGCCGTAGCAGACCAGGCCCAGCCAGGGGTTCGGGAAGCCGAAGGCCGCCGCCTGCTTGCTCTCCATGACGCTGCCGCAGGAGACGATCGGGTTGACGCTGCAGCCCGGCGTGAACGTCTTCCCGGCGAGCTTCGCCTCCAGGATCTTGTTCTTGTCGAGCGTGATGACCCAGGCGGCCAGCAGTCCGGCGGCGCCGGTGATCACCAGCAGCAGGGCGAAGGCGCGGCTGCCGCCCACCGTGCGGGGGGCGTCGGCGGCACGCTCGGAACCCGACTCCGTGGAGACGTCGTTGACTGTCGTCTTGCTCATCACGCCGATTCCGTCACTCGAGAGCTGAACCATCTTCGGGCACGGCTCATTGTGCCGCACCGGGGGGTGTGTCCACCGTTCGGTGGACATAAGGAGGTACGCACGGTGGGCACGGAGCGTTCGGTTCCGGCCGAGGATCGGGGCCATGACAGCACACGCGAACGAGCTCGCGGTGGACGTGCGGGGGCTGCGCAAGCAGTACGGGGACGTCACCGCGGTGGACGGTCTGGATCTTCGCATCCGGCACGGTGAGGTGTTCGGCCTGCTCGGGCCCAACGGCGCGGGCAAGAGCACCACGGTGGAGATCCTCCAGGGCAACCGGTCCCGGGACGCGGGCGACGTCTCGGTCCTGGGCGCGGACCCCGCGGCGGGCACGCGCGTGTGGAGGTCCCGTGTGGGAATCGTCTGGCAGGACGAATCGGCGCCCGCCGAGTTGACGGTCCGCGAGACGGTGCGGCACTTCGCCCGCTACTACCCGCGCCCGCGCGACCCGGAGGAGGTCATCCGCCTGGTCGGCCTGGAGGCGAAGGCGAACCAGCGGATCAAGGCGCTCTCCGGCGGCCAGCGGCGGCGCCTGGACGTGGCGCTCGGCGTGATCGGCGACCCCGAGCTGCTGCTCCTGGACGAGCCGACCACGGGCTTCGACCCGGCCGCCCGGCGCCGGTTCTGGGACCTGATCCGGCTGCTCGCCGGCGAGGGCACGACGATCCTGCTCACCACCCACTACCTGGAGGAGGCAGAGGCGCTCGCCGACCGGCTCGCCGTGGTCGCCAGGGGCCGGGTGGTCGCCGAGGGCGGGCCGGCCGAACTGCGCGAGCGGCACGGCAGCGAGGCCACCGTCACCTGGACGGAGGCCGACGGCTCGCCGCGCTCGGAGGTCACCGGCACCCCGACGAGGACCGTCGCGGGACTGCTGAGCCGCTTCGACGGCGAGATACCGGGACTGACCGTGACCCGCCCCACCCTGGAGGACGTCTACCTCCGGCTGACCGGCCAGGAGGCCGCCCGATGACCACGACCGCCGCACGAGCCGCCGCCCGCGCCTCGGCCGGGTCCCCGCCCGGCGCCTGGACGCTCGGCCTGCTGCGGGGCGGGCTGGAGATCAAGCAGTTCTTCCGGCTGCGCGAGCAGGTGGTGTTCACCTTCTCCTTCCCGGTGGTGTTCCTCTTCCTTTTCGCGTCGATCTTCCACGACGCCGTCGCGGGCAGCGGCATCACCGCCTCGCAGCTGTACGTGCCCGCGATGATGGCCTCCGGGATCATGTCGACGAGCTTCCAGTCGCTCGGCATCTCCATCGCCGTCGAGCGGGACGAGAAGGCGCTGCGGCGGCTGCGGGGCACGCCGATGCCGCCCGCGGCGTACTTCCTGGGCAAGATCTGGCTGGTTCTGTTCACCGCCGTCCTGGAGACCGCGATCCTGCTGGCCGTCGGCACGGCCTGCTACGGGGTGCACCTGCCGGCCGACCCGGGCCGCTGGTTCGACTTCGCGTGGATCTTCGTGCTCGGGCTGACCGGATGCGCCCTGCTCGGCATCGCGATCAGCTCCGTGCCCAAGTCGGCGAAGAGCGCCAGCTCCGTCGTCGTGCTGCCGTTCCTGGTGCTCCAGTTCATCTCGGGCGTCTACATCTCGATCGACACCCTTCCCGGCTGGATGCTCGACGTCGGCGCGCTGTTCCCGCTGAAGTGGCTGTGCCAGGGGCTGCGCGGGGTGTTCCTGCCCGATTCGGCCAAGGTGCTGGAGCAGGCGCACAGTTGGGAGTTCGGACGGATCGCGCTGGTGCTCGCCGCCTGGTGCGTAGGAGGATTGGTGCTGTGCTTGCTGACGTTCCGGTGGAAGAACCGGCGCGACGGGTGAGAGTCCGCGACACGGCCCGGCAGGCGCATGCCTGGGACCGGACGATCCGGTACTGGGACGCGTACTTCGCGGTGGCATGGGCGGCCACACTGGCCTTCGTGCTCGACAGCGGCTACCCGGGCCTGCCGGTCCGGGTCGCCGCGGCGGGGCTGCTGGTGCCGCTGGCGCCCTGGTATCTGTGGATCGGCCGGCGGCTGTTGCGGCAGGACCCGCCCGACGAACGGCGCGCCCTGTGCTACCTCGCCGGAGCCGTCGCGCTGTTCCTGCCGGCCGCGGTGCTCGTGGACCAGTCCCGGCTGATGGCGTACGTGCTGATCCCGCAGTGCTTCATGGCGCTGCGCACGCGGTGGGCCCTGGTCGCGGTGACCGTCGTCAACCTGGTGCCGGTCGCCGGCTGGGCGCTGCTGTGGCGGCCGGGATGGCCGGACCTGTTCGCCAACGCCCTGTTCGCCGTGGTGACTCTGCTGTTCTCCCTGGTGATCGGCGGCTGGATCATCCGGATCATCGAGCAGAGCAGGGAGCGGGCGGAGCTGATCGCCGAACTGGACGCCAGCCGGTACGAGATCTCCCGGCTGTCGGCCGCGCACGGCGCCCTCGCCGAGCGCGAGCGGCTGGCCCGGGAGATCCACGACACCCTCGCACAGGGGTTCACCAGTCTGCTGATGCTGACCCAGGCGGTGGACGCGGAGCTCGACTCCGGCCCGGCGCAGGTCCGCCGCCATCTCGCCCTCATGGAGGACACGGCTCGCCGCAACCTGGCCGAGGCCCGGGCCCTG
>NZ_JBLEBI010000166.1:0-15256 GCF_047340315.1 Streptomyces sp. AF1A | reverse complement strand
ACCGGGCACGTGCCTCACACGGGCCGGTTCCGCCACTCGTCAGGTGGCGGAACCGGCCCGCCTGCGTGAACCTGCCAGTGCCGGGGCATACGCATCCCGACCCTCTCGATCATGTTGAGCCATATCGAGGTCTCACAAGCGTGGGAGGCAGGAACGTGAGCAGCTCGCTCTTCAGGACGAAGAACGTCGAGCAGTCGATCCGGGACACCGAGGAACCGGAGCATTCGCTCAAGAAGTCGCTCTCCGCGCTCGATCTGACCGTCTTCGGCGTCGGTGTCATCATCGGCACCGGCATCTTCGTCCTCACCGGGCAGGTCGCCAAGAACAACGCCGGGCCGGCGGTGTCCCTGGCCTTCGTGGTGGCCGGCGTGGTCTGCGCCCTCGCCGCCCTCTGCTACGCCGAGTTCGCGTCCACGGTCCCCGTGGCGGGCTCGGCGTACACGTTCAGCTACGCCTCCCTGGGCGAGCTGCCCGCCTGGATCATCGGCTGGGACCTGGTCCTGGAGTTCGCCCTCGGCACGGCCGTGGTGGCGGTCGGCTGGTCCGGCTACATCCGCTCGCTGCTGGACAACGCCGGCTGGCACCTGCCGGGCTACTTGTCGAGCCGGGACACCGCGACCGGCTTCGGCTTCGACATCCTCGCCGCCGCGCTGGTGCTGGTGCTCACCTGCATCCTCGTGCTCGGCATGAAGCTGTCGGCCCGGATCACCTCGCTGGTGGTGGCCATCAAGGTGGCCGTCGTCCTCATCGTGATCGTCGCCGGCGCCTTCTTCGTCCACGGCGGCAACTACAGCCCCTTCATCCCGAAGTCCCATCCGGTGCCCGCGGGCGCCAGCCTCAAGGCCCCGCTCATCCAGCTGATGTTCGGCTGGGCGCCCGCCGACTTCGGTGTGATGGGCATCTTCACCGCCGCCTCGGTGGTGTTCTTCGCGTTCATCGGCTTCGACATCGTCGCGACCGCCGCCGAGGAGACCCGCAACCCGCAGCGCGACATGCCCCGGGGCATCCTCGGCTCGCTGCTCATCTGCACCCTGCTGTACGTCTCCGTGTCCATCGTCGTCACCGGCATGGAGAAGTACACCCGGCTGTCGGTGGAGGCGCCGCTCGCGGATGCCTTCAAGGCCGTCGGGCACCCCTGGTTCGCGGGTGTGATCAGCTTCGGCGCCGCCGTCGGCCTGACCACCGTGTGCCTGATCCTGCTGCTCGGCCAGACCCGGGTGTTCTTCGCGATGAGCCGCGACGGGCTGCTGCCGCGGTTCTTCTCCCGGGTGCACCCGCGGTTCAAGACGCCGCACCGGCCGACCATCCTGCTCGGCGTGGTCATCGCCATCGTCGCCGGCTTCACCAGCCTGAGCGAGCTGGCCGAACTGGTGAACATCGGCACCCTGTTCGCCTTCGTGGTCGTCGCGCTCAGCGTGATCATCCTGCGCCGGACCCGCCCCGACCTGCCCCGCGCCTTCCGCACCCCGTGGGTGCCGTTCGTGCCCGTCGTGTCGGTGTGCGCCACGTTCTGGCTGATGCTCAACCTGCCCGCCGAGACCTGGCTGCGGTTCGCCATCTGGATGGCCATCGGCCTCGTCGTCTACTTCCTCTACGGCCGCTCGCACAGCCGGCTCGCCCAACGCGTGCGGACCCCGGCCGGCGACGCCCCCCACCCGCCCGCGGGCAACACCCGGTAGCCACCGGCCCCTGACCCTGCATCACCTCTGCCCCGGCCCCGCGTCGGCGGCCGCCGACGCTCACCCTCCAGGGATGCCACAGGCGTTCGGCGCCCCAGGAGAGGGCCCCGCGCGGGGCATCGGCGGTCGCCGGCCCTCAGGGGCTGCCGACAGGCGTTCGGTGGTTCTCAGGAGAGCACGGTGCGGGGGCCGGTGACTTCCGCGCCCAGTGCGGTGACGCGGCGGCGCAGTTCGCGGTCGGCGGTGACGACCATGCAGCGCCGGTCCGTGGCGGCCGCGGTGAGTTCCACGATGCGGTCGTCGCCGCTGCGGACCGCGTCCTCCACGCGTACGCCGGGAATCGAGGGCACCCCTCGGGCGGCCCCCTCCACGACCAGCACCAGCTCCAGCGGCCCGGGCAGGCCGGCCGTACCCGAGTGCGCGTACGGCGCCAGCCGGTCGCGCAGCCGCTCGGCGGCCCCGCGCCGGTCGCGCCACCACCCGTCGGGCACGGACCCGACCACGTTCGCGCCGTCGACGATGAGCAGGGGCAGGTCCGTGCCCCCGGGGTCCGGGGTCGGTGCAGCGTCCGTCATACCTTCCATGGTCCCCCCTGGCTCACGGTGCCGCTGCGGCTTGCGCCCATGCGCGGGTGACCTCGCCGATCGCCGCGACCGCACGCCCGGCGGCGCGTCCGCCGGCGCGGACGGCGGGGGAGAGTTCGAGGTGCAGGAACGGCACGTGAGCGGCGTCGGCCAGGCGGCCCTGCACGTTCTGCCGGCCCTCCAGCGGGCAGGACCGCGCCCACGCCCGGCACACCGCGAGGCCGCGCGCGTCCAGGGCGTCCGCCAGCCTGTGGCCGTCCCGGCGGCCGCAGGCCCCGGCGCCGGTGGACGCGACGGCGTCGTAGCCGGGCGCGGAGGAGGCGGCGAAGCCGTGGATCTGGAGGCCGGGCATCCCGCGGCGGGCCAGTTCGGCGCAGACGGCGCTGAAGACGGTGTCCGCGCGGTGCGCCACGTCCGCGGCGTTCCCGGGCCCGGCGTCGCGATGTGCTCCCGCGAGGACCAGGACCCCGCCGGGGCAGCCGCGCAGCACCTGCACCCCCAGCCGCTCCGTGCTCCGGTCGGAGGCGGGATGCGGAACCTGCACCGACCAGCCGGGGCGGTGGTCCGCATCGAGGTACACCCGGCCCCAGCCGCGCGGCGCCCCGGTCCCGTCGGTGCGGTCGGCCACCTCGGCGTAGCGGCGTCCGGACACGGCGTCGACGACGGTGCGCAGGCCGAAGTCCCGTCCCGCGAGCCGCCGTTCGGCCTCCCGGCGGTGTCCGTCGAGCAGCAGCCCGACCGCCTCGGCGACGGCCTCGCGGTCGGCGCGGCCCGGCCGCCGGTAGCCGTGGCCGGCGCCGAACCCGCTCGTGTACTCCGCCACCGTGCGCGCCAGGTCGAGCCGCTCGGTGGGCGGGCGGATGACACCCATGGCCGTATCACGGTATCCCGGTGGCCCCGTTGACACAGACGCCCATCCCGGTGCGCCCACGCCCGAGCGGCCGTGCCCGGTACCGGCCGTTGCGGGGCCCGCGGCGGCGGTGGGCGGTCCCGGGAGGGTGCGGGCCGGGGCCCGTCGGGCCCGGCTTACAGTGAAGCCGTGAACGGCGACTGGCTCCTTCGCGGCCGAGACGGCCGCCTCAGTGTCTACCAGGTGTCCGGCGAGGCCGTCCTGTGCCGGGCCGAGCGCGGGCCCGGCGGCCCCTGGTCCGCCCCGCGGAAGGTCGGCGGCGAACAGCGGCTGCACCCCGTCCTGGCCGTCGGCCAGGGCACCGACGGCTACGCCCACCTGGTGTCGTGGCGGCCCACCGCGAAGGGCGAGTCGGGTCTGGTGCACTCCACCCACTTCCGCCCGCACCTCGCCGCCCTGGACTGGCACCCGATCGGCCACCCGCACAAGAAGGGCGACCGGACCGGCACGCCCGCCGTCGCGGTCGACGCGCAGGGCCGCGCCCATGTCTTCGTCCCCGACGCCGAGGGCGGGGTGAGCCTGCTCGCGCAGAAGACGAAGGGCGGCTGGGAGCCCTGGCGCCACCTCAAGGGGAGCGAGGTGCGGGACGATCTGACGGCGGTGACGGGGGAGTCCGGCCTGGTCGAGCTGTACGCGGCCGTGCCCGGGGGCATCCTGCACTGGCGCCAGCAGGAGCCGGGCGCCGAACCCGTTCTCCAGGAGACCCTGCAGGCCCCGGTCCGGCCGGGCACGCTGTACGCCCTCGCGACCTCCGCCGACCGCACGACCGTCTTCTACACCGACACGGGCGGCGACCTCTGCGCCTGGCGCCCCGGCAGCGAACCGGCCGTGCTGCTGCCCGCGGCGGGCCACGGCCCGGTCTCCGCGGTCCGCTGCGAACTCGACGGCCACGACTGCACCCTGCTCGCCCAGCGCTCGTCGAGCGGCCGGGTCGCCTTCGCCGCGTATCCGACCGAGCTGGAGTCGGCGGGGGCCTGGTGGACGGAGTCGGGCCCGCGGCTGCCGTTGGACGCGCGCGTGTCCCTGGCGGCCGACGAGGACGGCCGGGTCGTCGCGGCAACGTTGTCGCCGTCCACCGGCCAACTGCTGCTGACCCGGCGCAAGGACGAGCCGGGCCTGGCGCTGGAGGCATGGCAGCCGGTCTGAGCACGCGAAGGGGCCCCCGCCGCCGCGGAGGCCCCTTCTGCCGTCACGGTGTTACGCCGGCACGCTCGCCACGCCCGGCGCCAGGAACCTCTTGCCGTTCACGCGCTCCGAGACGCCCTCGCGGTCCAGGTACGGCGTGATGCCGCCCAGGTGGAAGGGCCAGCCGGCGCCCGTGATCAGGCACAGGTCGATGTCCTGGGCCTCGGCGACGACGCCCTCCTCGAGCATGAGCCCGATCTCCTGCGCCACCGCGTCGAGCACCCGCGCCCGCACCTGCTCCTCCGTCAGGACGACGTCGCCCTGCTTGAGCAGCGCGGCGACCTCCGGGTCCAGCTCCGGCTTGCCGCTGTCGTAGACGTAGAAGCCGCGCTTGCCCGCCTCGACGACCGCCTTGAGGTTCGGGGAGACCTTGAAGCGGTCCGGGAACGCGCCGTGCAGCGTCTCGGAGACGTGCAGGCCGATCGCCGGGCCGACCAGCTCCAGCAGGACCAGCGGGGACATCGGCAGGCCCAGCGGCTCGATCGCCTTCTCGGCGACCGGGACCGGGGTGCCCTCGTCGATGACGTTCTGGATCTCACCCATGAAGCGGGTCAGGATGCGGTTCACGACGAACGCCGGGGCGTCCTTGACCAGCACCGCGGTCTTCTTCAGCTTCTTGGCGACCGAGAAGGCGGTGGCCAGGGAGGCGTCGTCGGTCTTCTCGCCGCGGACGATCTCCAGCAGCGGCAGCACCGCCACCGGGTTGAAGAAGTGGAAGCCGACGACCCGCTCCGGGTGCCGCAGCTTCGACGCCATCTCCGACACCGACAGGGAGGAGGTGTTGGTGGCGAGGATCGCGTGCGCCGGGGCGACCGCCTCGACCTCCGCGAACACCTTCTGCTTGACGCCCATCTCCTCGAACACCGCTTCGATGATGAAGTCGGCGTCCGCGAAGCCCTCGGCCTTGTCCAGGACACCCGTCACCAGCGCCTTCAGGCGGTTGGCCTTGTCCTGGTCGATCCGGCCCTTGCCGAGCAGCTTGTCGATCTCGGCGTGGACGTAGCCCACACCCTTGTCGACGCGCTCCTGGTCGATGTCGGTCAGCACGACCGGCACCTCCAGGCGGCGCAGGAAGAGCAGGGCCAGCTGCGAGGCCATCAGACCGGCGCCGACGACGCCGACCTTGGTGACCGGGCGGGCCAGGTTCTTGTCCGGGGCGCCGGCCGGGCGCTTGCCGCGCTTCTGCACCAGGTTGAAGGCGTAGATGCCGGCGCGCAGTTCGCCGCCCATGATCAGGTCGGCGAGGGCCTGGTCCTCGGCGTCGTAGCCCTGCTGCAGGTCGCCGTTCTTGGCGGCGGCGATGATGTCCAGGGCGCGGTAGGCGGCCGGGGCCGCGCCGTGCACCTTGCCGTCGGCGATGAAGCGGCCCTTGGCCACGGCCTGGTCCCAGGCCTCGCCGCGGTCGATCACCGGGCGGTCCACGACGATCTCGCCCTTGAGGACGGACGCCGTCCAGATCAGCGACTGCTCCAGGAAGTCGGCGCCCTCGAACAGGGCGTCGGCGATGCCCAGTTCGTAGACCTGCTCGCCCTTGAGCTGCTTGTTCTGGTTGAGGCTGTTCTCGATGACGACCGAGACGGCCTTGTCGGCGCCGATCAGGTTCGGCAGCAGCGTGCAGCCGCCCCAGCCGGGGACCAGGCCGAGGAAGACCTCGGGCAGCGAGAACGCGGGGATCGCCTTGGAGACGGTGCGGTAGCTGCAGTGCAGGCCGACCTCGACGCCGCCGCCCATGGCCGCGCCGTTGTAGTAGGCGAAGGTGGGCACGGCCAGCTTGGACAGCCGCTTGAAGACCTCGTGGCCGCCCTTGCCGATGGCGAGCGCGTGCTCGCGCTCCTTCAGCAGTTCGACGCCCTTGAGGTCGGCGCCGACCGCGAAGATGAAGGGCTTGCCGGTGATGCCGACACCGACGATCTCGCCGTCGGCCGCCTCCTTCTCGACCTGGTCGATGGCGGTGTTCAGGTTCGCCAGCGAGGCAGGTCCGAAGGTGGTCGGTTTGGTGTGGTCCAGGCCGTTGTCCAGCGTGATCAGCGCGAAGCGGCCCGCGCCCGCCGGCAGGTCGAAGTGGCGGACGTGCGCACGGGTGACGACCTCGTCGGGGAACAGCTCGGAAGCCTGCTGCAAAAGCTCGGCGGTGGTGCTCACTTGTCCCCCTCGAAGTGCGGGTTCTCCCAGATGACCGTCGCGCCCATGCCGAAGCCGACGCACATGGTGGTCAGGCCGTAGCGGACGTGCGGCTGCTCCTCGAACTGGCGGGCCAGCTGCGTCATCAGGCGGACGCCGGAGGAGGCCAGCGGGTGACCGAAGGCGATGGCACCGCCGTACTGGTTGACGCGCTCGTCGTCGTCGGCGATGCCGTAGTGGTCGAGGAAGGCCAGGACCTGGACGGCGAAGGCCTCGTTGATCTCGAACAGGCCGATGTCGGAGATGGACAGGCCCGCCTTGGCGAGGGCCTTCTCCGTGGCCGGGATCGGGCCGTAGCCCATGACCTCCGGCTCGACGCCCGCGAAGGCGTACGCCACCAGGCGCATCCTGACCGGCAGGCCGTGCTCGCGGGCGAAGTCCTCGCTCGCGATGATCGAGGCGGTCGCGCCGTCGTTCAGGCCGGCCGCGTTGCCGGCGGTGACCCGGCCGTGCACGCGGAACGGCGTCTTGAGGTTCGCCAGGCTCTCCAGGGTGGTGCCCGGACGCATCGGCTCGTCGGCGGTGACCAGGCCCCAGCCGGTCTCGCCGGCCTCCGGGTTGGTGCGGCGCACCGAGATCGGCACCAGGTCCTGCTGGATCTTGCCGTTGGCGTACGCCTTGGCGGCCTTCTCCTGCGAGCGCACCGCGTACTCGTCGGCGCGCAGCTTGGTGATCTGCGGGTAGCGGTCGTGCAGGTTCTCCGCCGTCATGCCCATGAACAGGGCGGACTCGTCGACCAGCTTCTCGGAGACGAACCGCGGGTTCGGGTCCACGCCCTCGCCCATGGGGTGGCGGCCCATGTGCTCGACACCACCGGCGATGACGGCGTCGTACGCGCCGAACGCGATCGAACCGGCGGTGGTCGTCACGGCGGTCAGGGCGCCGGCGCACATGCGGTCGATCGAGTAGCCGGGCACCGACGTCGGCAGCCCGGCGAGGATGCCGGCGGTACGGCCGAGCGTGAGGCCCTGGTCGCCGATCTGGGTGGTGGCGGCGATGGCGACCTCGTCGATCTTCTTCGGGTCGAGACCGGGGTTGCGGCGCAGCAGCTCCCGGATCGCCTTCACGACGAGGTCGTCGGCGCGGGTCTCGTGGTAGATGCCCTTCGGGCCCGCCTTGCCGAACGGGGTGCGGACGCCGTCGACGAAGACGACGTCCCTGACGGTACGAGGCACGATGGCTCTCCTCCAGATGCGGGATGGCACTGCTGCGCTGAGCGCGCGCTCAGTGCCCATGCTACTTATGAGTAACGTAGCTGCACAGTCCTGCCGCCTGGAGCGGTGAACGTCACACCAATGGTCCTGCCCTGCCGGCCCCGCGGTCATCTTGGCGGGATCTCGCCGCACGCCGGCCGTGGTCTCAGGGCCCGGCGGCGGGCCCGTGGGGCCGTCCTCGTGCTCCTCGCGACGCCGGGTCCGCACGCGCGCCGCCCAGGCCTCGGGCCGCGCGCACGTCCGGTAACGAGGGCCTGGCGCCGGCCGCGTCCGGTAATGAGGGCCCTGGGGCCGGCTGCGTCCAGTACAAGGACCTGGCGTCGGCCACGTCCAGTACAAGGACCTGGCGCCGGCCACGTCCAGTCCGAGGGCCTGGCGGCGGCCCCGCGGGAGCGGACCGCGCGCCTGACGCCGCGCGGTCGCCCCTCGGGCGAGGGCGCGCCTCGCCCGAGCCCGAGACGGCCCTACGCGTCCTGTGCCGCCAGCGCCGTCACCAGCACGGGTGTCACCTGCTCCACCTGCCACGCCCGCGCCCCGTAGCCCGTGAGCGCGGCCGCCACGGACGCGGCGTCCACGGTGGCCGGCGGCTGCCAGCACAGGCGCCGGACGGTGTCCGGCGAGATCAGGTTCTCCTGCGGCATGTTGAGCTGCTCGGCGAGCGCCGACACGCCGGCCCGCGCGGCCGACAGCCGGGCGGCGGCGACGGGGTCCTTGTCGGCCCACGCCCGGGGCGGCGGCGGACCGGTCACCGGCTGGCCCGGCTGCGGCAGCGCGGCGTCCGGCAAGGCCTTGGCCCGGTCCACGGCCGCCTGCCACTGTTCCAGCTGCCGCCGTCCGACGCGGTGGCCGAACCCGTTCAGCGCCGCCAGCGCGTGCACGTTGCCGGGCAAGGAGAGCGCGGCCTCCACGATGGCCGCGTCCGGGAGAACCTTGCCCGGCGACACGTCCCGCCGCTGGGCGATGCGGTCTCTCATCTGCCACAGCTCCCGTACGACGGCCAGCTGCCGGCGCCGCCGCACCTTGTGCATTCCGGACGTCCGGCGCCACGGGTCCTTGCGGGGCTCGGCCGGCGGTGCGCTCGCGATCGCCTCGAACTCCTGCAGGGCCCACTCCAGCTTGCCCTGCCGGTCCAGCTCCTTCTCCAGGGCGTCCCGCAGGTCCACGAGCAGCTCGACGTCCAGGGCGGCGTAGCGCAGCCAGGGCTCGGGCAGCGGGCGGGTGGACCAGTCGACGGCGGAGTGGCCCTTCTCCAGGACGAAGCCGAGGACGACCTCCACCATGGCGCCGAGGCCCACCCGGGGGAACCCGGCGAGCCGGCCGGCCAGCTCGGTGTCGAACAGGCGGGTGGGGACCATGCCTATCTCGCGCAGGCAGGGCAGGTCCTGGGTGGCCGCGTGCAGCACCCACTCGACACCGGACAGCGCCTCGCCCAGGCCGGACAGGTCGGGACAGGCGACGGGGTCGATCAGCGCGGTGCCGGCGCCCTCGCGGCGCAGCTGCACCAGGTAGGCGCGCTGGCCGTAGCGGTAGCCGGAGGCCCGCTCGGCGTCCACGGCGACCGGGCCGGAGCCAGCGGCGAAGGCGGCGATCACCTTGGCGAGGGCCGCCTCGTCGGTGATCACGGGCGGAATGCCCTCGCGGGGTTCGAGCAACGGAGTCGGCGCCCCCAGCACAGAAGATCCGGCGTCGTCGGGAGGCGTGCCTCCGTTGGTGCGCAGGGAGCTGTCTGCTGCGGTGTCTTGGGCGTCGGTCACCTGTCAAGGGTATCCGTGTGTGGACGGCGCCCGTCGCCGGAACGTTCCGTCGACGGGCGCCGGAGGGTCGTAAACCAGTCAGCTCGGTGAAACCGCCGGTTCACAGGGGTGAACCGATTGCTCCTCGGGGAGTGCCTCGGACAGGTCGCTCCGGGGTCTTCGTATGCCGGTGCGGTCTTCGTATCAGGTGCGGTAAGGGTCAGTGGATGATTCCGGTGCGCAGGGCCACGGCCACCATGCCGGCCCGGTCGCCGGTGCCCAGCTTGCGGGCGATGCGGGCGAGGTGGCTCTTGACGGTCAGGGCGGACAGTCCCATCGAGACGCCGATGGCCTTGTTCGACTGGCCCTCGGCGACCAGTCGCAGCACCTCGACCTCGCGTCCGGACAGCTCGCGGTAGCCCCCCGGGTGGCTCGGGGCACCCGGGGGGCGGCGGTGCATACGGGCACCGGCGCCGAGGGGAGCGGCGCCGGGCCGGCTGGGGAGTCCGATGTTGGTCCGGGTGCCGGTGACGACGTAGCCCTTGACGCCGCCGGCGAGGGCGTTGCGGACCGCGCCGATGTCGTCGGCGGCGGAGAGGGCGAGCCCGTTGGGCCAGCCGGCGGCACGGGTCTCGGACAGCAGGGTCAGGCCGGAACCGTCGGGCAGGTGGACGTCGGCGACGCAGATGTCGCGGGGGTTGCCGATGCGGGGACGAGCCTCCGCGATGGACGAGGCCTCGATGACATCGCGTACGCCCAGCGCCCACAGATGGCGGGTGACGGTGGAACGGACGCGCGGGTCGGCCACGACCACCATGGCGGTCGGCTTGTTCGGGCGGTAGGCGACCAGGCTTGCGGGCTGCTCGAGGAGAACGGACACCAGGCCTCCTGGGGGTGGGGGGACGGGGCCGGCTTTGGGGATGAAGCCGGGACGAACCGTGCTTTCAAGGTCACAGTCGTCTTCGGCAGCAAACTCGTCCGCCTTTAGAGAATGATCACGATCTAGTGAGTAACAATCTGCGCAATTCGGACACGCGATCGATCATCCGAAGATCGAATCGGCTCACGAGGATGCGATTCGAGTGCGCAAAGTGGCCGTATCGACAAAGAGATGGTCAACGGGGCGCCCAGGAGGGCCGGTCCGCCGGAGCCCGGCGCTCACGTCACCGGGACTGCGGGCCCCTGCGCTGCGGCAGCGTCACCACCGAGGCGTCGCCCGGGCCGGCCGGCGGCAACCCCGCGACCTGGGCCAGCAGATCGCACCAGGAGGCCAGGTGGGCGGCCGTGTCCGGCACCCCGCCGAGCCCCTCGCGGGGCGTCCAGGAGGCCCGGATCTCGATCTGCGAGGCGGGCGGCCGCCCCGACAGCCCGCCGAAGTAGTGCGAGCTCGCGCGGGTGATCGTGCCGCTCGGCTCGCCGTAGCCGAGCCCGCGCGACTGCAGCGCCCCGGTCAGCCACGACCAGCACACCTCGGGCAGCAGGGGATCGGCGGCCATCTCCGGCTCCAGCTCCGCGCGCACCAGCGTCACCAGCCGGAACGTGCCCCGCCAGGCGTCGTGCCCGGCCGGGTCGTGCAGCAGCACCAGCCGGCCGTCGGCCAGCTCCTGCTCGCCGTCGACCACGACCGCCTCGAGGGCGTACGTGTGCGGGGCGAGCCGCTGCGGCGCGGGGGTCGGCTCGACCTCGACCTGCGGTCGCAGCCGGCTGGTGCGCAGGGCTTCGACCGCGGCCCGGAACGCCGGCGGACCCGCGTTACCGGAGTGCCGGTCCCCCTCGTCGGTGTCCTTCACATCGTCCATTCCACCAGCGCTGTCCGACATTCGTCCGTGAGCCGCAGCCATGCGGGGAAGAGTAAGGGGAAGCGGGGCTTTGTGCAGGCAAGACACCCCGCGCCGTTCCCCGCCGCCGCCTGCGGGCCGCCGGTCCCGACGGACATGCGAGACTTGCCCCGTGACCGCGAACGACACCCTCCCGGGCAAGCAGCCGACCGCCACGTACGACAGCGCGTTCCTCCGGGCGTGCAGGCGCGAACCCGTGCCGCACACCCCCGTGTGGTTCATGCGCCAGGCCGGCCGCTCCCTGCCCGAGTACCGCAAGGTGCGCGAGGGCGTCCCGATGCTCGAGTCCTGCACGCGGCCCGAACTGGTCACCGAGATCACGCTGCAGCCGGTGCGCCGGCACCACGTGGACGCGGCGATCTACTACAGCGACATCGTCGTCCCGCTCAAGGCCATCGGCGTCGACCTCGACATCAAGCCCGGCGTCGGCCCGGTCGTCGCGCAGCCGATCCGCACCCGTGCCGACCTCGCACAGCTGCGTGAGCTCACCCCCGAGGACGTCTCCTACGTCAGCGAGGCGATCGGCCTGCTCATCCGCGAGCTGGGCAGCACCCCGCTGATCGGTTTCGCGGGCGCGCCGTTCACCCTCGCGAGCTACCTGGTCGAGGGCGGCCCCTCGCGCACGTACGAGAACGCCAAGGCGATGATGTACGGCGACCCCGAGCTGTGGGCCGACCTGCTCGACCGGCTCGCCGGCATCACGGCCGCCTTCCTGAAGGTCCAGATCGAGGCCGGCGCCTCCGCCGTCCAGCTCTTCGACTCCTGGGCCGGCGCGCTCTCCCCGGCCGACTACCGGCGCTCGGTCCTGCCCGCCTCGGCGAAGGTCTTCGACGCGGTCGCGGGCTACGGCGTCCCGCGCATCCACTTCGGCGTCGGCACCGGTGAGCTGCTGGGGCTGATGGGCGAGGCCGGCGCGGACGTCGTCGGCGTCGACTGGCGCGTCCCGCTGGACGAGGCCCGGCGCCGCGTCGGGCCCGGCAAGGCGCTCCAGGGCAACCTCGACCCGACCGTGCTGTTCACCGGCAAGGACACCGTCGAGGCCAAGGCCCGCGAGGTGCTCGACGCCGCGGCCGGCCTGGAGGGGCACGTCTTCAACCTCGGTCACGGCGTCATGCCGAACACCGACCCGGACGCGCTGACCCGGCTCGCGGAGTACGTGCACACCGCCACCGCACGCTGACTCACCACGTGTAGCGGGGCCGGGCTCGCCTGCCGAAGAGCAGCCCCGGTGGCTCCGGCGGGGGAGTCGTGCCGGGCTTGAGCGGCCAGGCGAGCAGCATGCCGGCCAGGAATCCGACCACGTGCGCCGCGTACGCCACCGTGCCCGCGCCCGAGACGCCGTGCCCGGAGGAGTACACCGCCTGGAGCGCGAACCAGAAGCCCAGCACCAGCCAGGCGGGCAGCCGCAGCGGCAGGAAGACCAGGAACGGCACGAGGACCCAGACCCTCGCCCTCGGCCACAGCACGATGTAGGCGCCGAGGACGCCGGCGATCGCCCCCGACGCGCCGATCAGCGGGTCGCCCGAGCCGGCGTTGAGCAGGGCGAAGCCGTAGCCGGCGGCATAGCCGCAGACGACGTAGAAGAGGAAGAAGCGGATGTGCCCCATCCGGTCCTCGACGTTGTTGCCGAAGATCAGCAGGAACAGCATGTTGCCCAGCAGGTGCAGCCAGCTGCCGTGCAGGAACATCGCGGTGAACACCGACAGCGGTGGCGACTTGGCGTAGCCGGGCGGGGCCACGACACAGCCCGGGCCGTGCGGGCCGAGCCCCACGTCGCCGGTCGGGACCAGCCGCGGCATCTGATGGTGGATCAGCTCCCGCGGGACGGCCGCGTAGCGGTCCATGAAGGCCTGCAGATGGCACAGCTGCGCCAGGTCGCTGCCGCCCGCCACGGAGCCGGCTATGCCGGGCGTGGAGAGGAACACGACGAGGTTGGCGGCGATGAGCGCGTACGTCACCCACGGAGTGCGACGCACCGGGTTCACGTCATGGACGGGGATCACCACACAGAAGTACTGCCCGCGACGGGCCGCGCGAATCGGTGAACACCGCCGGGCGGGCGTGCGTATCTGTTCTCAACCGACGTGAGGATCAGGCGATGACGAACGCTCCGCAGGTTCCGGCGATGCAGGCTCTGCCCGATGGCGAGGCCGAGTTGGCTCTCGTGCTACGGCTCCCCTGGGAGGATGTCGCGCGGCTCGGCCAGGAGGCCGGCCGGCTCGCCTCGCAGATGCAGCGGCCCGTCACCCTGGACGAGGCGGTGAGCCACCGGCTGCGCTCGACGCGGCCGACGGCGTCCCACGCGAAGCCCGCCGGGGAACAGCCCGCGGCCGTGACGTCCGGGTCCGCGGTGACCTCGCTGCCGCGGATCAGCGGGACGGCCTAGGCGCCCTGGGCGGCCCGCACCTTCGCCACCGCCTTCCGCGCCGCGACCAGCACCGGGTCCCACACCGGTGAGAACGGCGGGGCGTAGCCCAGGTCCAGGGCGGTCATCTGCTCCACCGTCAGCCGCGCGGTCAGCGCGACCGCGGCGACGTCGACCCGCTTCCCCGCACCCTCCCGCCCGACGATCTGCACACCCAGCAGCCGCCCCGTGCGGCGTTCGGCGAGCATCTTCACCGTCATGGGGGAGGCACCGGGGTAGTAGCCGGCGCGGCTCGTCGACTCGACGGTGACCGTCTCGTACCGCAGGCCCACCCGGTCGGCGTCCTTCTCGCGCAGCCCGGTGCGGGCGATCTCCAGATCGCAGACCTTGCTGACGGCCGTGCCGACCACGCCCGGGAAGGTGGCGTAGCCGCCGCCGGCGTTGGTGCCGATGACCTGGCCGTGCTTGTTGGCGTGGGTGCCGAGCGGAACGTACTGCTCCTGGCCGGAGACCAGGTTCAGCACCTCCACGCAGTCGCCGCCCGCCCAGATGTTCCCATGGCCGCGCACCCGCATCGCGAGGTCGGTGAGCAGACCGCCGCGGGCGCCCAGCGGGAGGCCGGCCGCGCGGGCGAGGGCGGTCTCCGGACGGACGCCGATGCCGAGGACCACCACGTCCGCGGGGTACTCGGCGTCCTCCGTGGCCACCGCGCGCACCCGGCCGTCTTCGCCGGTGAGGACCTTGGTGACCTCGGCGCCGTTCACCATGGCGATGCCGAGTCCCTCCATGGCCCGGTGCACCAGGCGGCCCATGTCGGGGTCGAGCGTCGACATCGGCTCCCTGCCGCGGTTGACGACCGTCACCTCGAACCCGCGGTGGATCAGCGCCTCGGCCATCTCCACACCGATGTAGCCGGCCCCGACCACCACGGCCCTGCGGCCCCGCGCGCGGGAGAGCGTGTCCAGCAGCGCCTGCCCGTCGTCCAGGGTCTGCACGCCGTGCACGCCGGGCGCGTCCACGCCGGGCATGTCCGGGCGGACCGGGCGGGCGCCGGTGGCGATCACGAGCTTGTCGTACGACGTCCACGACTCGGCGCCGGAGTCGACGTCACGCGCGCGCACCCGCTGTCCGGCCACGTCGATCTCCGTGACCTCGGTGCGCAGCCGCAGGTCGATGCCCCGTGCGCGGTGCTCCTCGGGGGTGCGGGCGATCAGCTCGTCCCGTTCGGGTACGTCGCCGCCCACCCAGTAGGGGACGCCGCAGGCCGAGAAGGACGTGAAGTGGCCGCGCTCGAACGCCACGATCTCCAGCTCCTCGGGCCCCTTCAGCCGGCGGGCCTGTGACGCCGCGGACATGCCCGCGGCGTCACCGCCGATCACGACCAGCCGTTCCGTGCCGCCCCGCCCACCGCGCATCTCCATGTGCACACGCTAGAGCCCCCGCGCCTCCCAGTCCCGCCTGGGCTCGCGCGGTGGCGCCCGCGGCCGGTCCCGGCCGGGCCTGTCTTGGGTCGACCCGGCCGGGCCTGCCCGGTGAGCCTTCGGTCAGTCGTGCTCGGGTTCGGCAG
>NZ_JBLEBI010000165.1:0-15360 GCF_047340315.1 Streptomyces sp. AF1A | reverse complement strand
GGAGTCGAGGTCGGGGTGGACGTCGAACAGGCGGCGGACGCCGAGCGCGCCGAGGACCCGGTTGACGTGCGAGCCGTCGTCGGCGCCGCGGTCGGGCAGGATCAGCCGGAGCCGGCCCTGGCAGGAGCGGATCAGCCGGCGGGCGGCGACCAGCACGCCGACCCCGCTGGAGTCGCAGAAGAACACGTCGGAGAGGTCCACGACGAGGCTGTGGTGGCCCTCGGCCACGGCGTCGTGCACCCGTTGGCGCAGCACCGGCGAGGTCATCAGGTCCAGTTCCCCGGACACCCGGAGGACGGCCCACTCTCCCCGTTCGACGCCGGTCACGTTGAATGCCACGGCCTAGCCCCTCCGCTCGCCGGATCTCCCGGAACCGCCCGGAAACGGAAGCGGTTCCTACGTTTCTTTCCGCGCGGCTGCCCAGCGGCGTTTCCCTGAAACGTTGCGCGGCAAACCGGACGCGATCGACAAGGGGCTTGTTTCGGTCACTATCGATCGTGTTCGATCATAGAGGTGGGCCACTTGAGTGAAGAATGTGTGAAGGGGGCACTATCACCTGCGGTGCTGCGGGGGGCGCGCATTGACATAAAGGGGCGTGCGCTGTCGGGCGTGCCGACTACATTCGAGGTGACGGTGCAGAGAGGCTGGAAGGCCGCAGGACGCGCGAGGGGAGGGGACCGCATGGCCGGGAAGGACGTACCCCCGCGCTGGGACCGCAAGATGCAGCAGCGGCTGGCCCGCGGCGAGGCGGCCGCCCTCGGCGAACTGTACGACCGGTACGCCTCCCTGGTGCACAGCCTGGCCCACCGCGTCCTCGGCGAGGAGAAGGCCGCCGACACCGTCACCCGCGAGGTCTTCGCGCACGTGTGGGAACACCCCGAGACCTACGACCCCAAGCAGGGCCCGCTGCGCTCCTGGGTCGCCGGCGTGACCCACCGGCTCGCCGTGCAGCGGTTGCGCGACCGGGAGGAACAGCAGCGGCGCGAGCGCGCGGAGTGGGGCGGCGGGGCCCCGGGAGCCGAGGAGTTGGAGAGCACGGTGCGCCGCGCCTCGGTCGCCGCACGCGCCGACTACATCGTCCACTCCATGCCCGCCCCGCTGCGCGCCGCCCTGGAGCTGGCCTACTTCCAGCGCCGCGACTACCGCCAGACCGCCGTCGACCTCGGCGTCACCGAGGACGAGGCCCGCCGCCGGCTCCGGCTCGGCCTGCAACTGCTCTCCACCGCCCACGACGCCGGGAGACCTCCCGGACACGACGGACACGGCGGTGCGGTGTGAGCGGGACGGGACGCTTCGAGGCGCACGACGAACACGGCGACGACGACGCCCGCGAGGGACGCGGGCCGTGCGGTGCGCACGAGGACGCCCCACCCGAGCGGCACGGGCGGCGGCACGACGGCGCGGACGCCGCGGGGGCCGGCCCCGAAGCCCCCGGAGCGGGCGGCGGGTCCGGCGGCGCGGCGGGAGCATCCGGCGGGCACGGCCCGGATCCCGCCCGGCCGCCGCGCATACCCATGCCCCGCAGCTCCGTCGAGGACAGCGGGCTCCCGCTGCCCGACCTCGCCGATCAGGAAGACCCCGTACCCGCGCCGCTGGAACTCGCCCACGATGTCCTGAAGTCGCTCCTCGGCGCCTGGGCGCTGGCCGCGTGCTCGGCGGCGGAGACGGCCGCCGTCGAGCTGCACCTCGGCTCCTGCGGCGGCTGCGCCGACGAGGCCCGCCGGCTGCGCGAGGCGGTCGGCCTGCTGCACCAGCCGGAGAGCCTCGACCTCGACCCCGCGCTGCGCACCCGGGTCCTGGAGAGCTGCCTGGGCCGCCGGCCGCCGCGCATCCCGGTGCCCGAGTGGGCGACGCCGTACGACGCCGAGACCGCGCGTCTGGACGCGCTGCTGCAGGACTTCGGGGACGCGGAGTGGCATGCGCCGGTGCGGCTGCGCTGGTTCGAGTCCGACGCGGCGACGAGCCGGCGCACGACCGTCGCCGGGGTGATCGCGCACCTGCTGTCCGTGGACGGGCTGATCGCGGCGGCGCTCGGCCTTCCGGACCCGCTGGCGGAGGTCGCCGGCGTGACCGAGCGGGACATGGCCGGGCCGGCCGCGCGCACGGAGGCGTTCTGGCGGACCTCCCACTTCCCGCCGACCCGTTCGGTGCGGGCGCCCTGGCGGGAGCAGAGCCACAGCCTGGTGCGGACCGTGTCCTTCACGGGCGGCCACGCGGGCGGGCTCGCCGTGCCCTACGGCGCCTTCGAACTGCCGCTGCACGACGCGATGCTGGACCGCGCCTTCGAGTGCTGGGTGCACGCCGAGGACATCGCGGACGCGGTGGACTACCCGTACCAGCCGCCGGCGCCGCGCCACCTGAACCGGATGATCGACCTCGCGGCCCGCATGCTGCCGACCGCGCTCGCCGAGCGGCGGCGGGCCGGGCTGTCGGCGCCGGGGCGCCGGTCCCGCCACCTGGTGCCGGCGGGGGCGCCGGGCCGCAGCCTCCGGCTGGAGATCGAGGGCGCCGCCGGCGGCGAGTGGCTGATCCCCCTGGACTCACCGGCGGCGGTGGGCTCCGCCGACCACGAGGTGGCCCATGTCGCCCTGGACGGCGTCGAGTTCTGCCACCTGGCCGCCGGCCACGTCTCCCCGGAGGACGCGGCGGCCGGGCAGGTGGGCGACCGACAGGCGATCAGGGACGTGCTGTTCGCGGCGGCGGGCCTGAGCCGGATGTGATCAGGGCCGGCCCGACGGCGGGGAGAACCGCTCGCGGAGCCGGTACTTGAGCACCTTGCGCAGGGTGTCGTTGCGCGGCAGCGCCTCCACCACCTCCAGCCGCTCCGGAAGCTTGTGCACGGACAGACCCGCCGCGCGCAGATACGAGGCCACCTCGGCGAGGGTCAACTCCGCGGACCCGGGCGGCTGCTCCACCACCGCGCACACCAGCTCGCCGCGGACCTCGTCCGGCAGGCCGATCACCGCCACGTCGCCCACCGCGGGGTGCCCGTGCAGCAGGTCCTCGATCTCCCTGGCCGAGATGTTCTCGCCCTTGCGGATGATCACGTCCTTCAGGCGCCTGGTGAGGACCAGATGGCCGGACTCCGTCACCCGGCCCAGGTCGCCGGTGCGCAGAAAGCCGTCGGCGTCGAAGGCGGCGGCCGTCTGGGCGGGGTCCAGATAGCCCCGGCACACGGCCTCGCCGCGCAGGCGTATCTCGCCGTCGACCACGCGCACCTCCATGCCGGCCGGCGGGCGGCCCTCGGTGTTCGCCAGGTTCTCGGCGGTGTCCTCCGGGTCGCCCATGGTGATCATCGGGACCTCGGTCATGCCGTATCCGTGGGTGAGCTGGACGCCCATCTCGCGCACGACCGCGTGGTAGAGCTCCGGCGGCTTGGGGGCGCCGCCGCCCGCGAGCAGCCGCAGGGTGGGGACGACCTTGCTGCCGGGCTGCCTGCGCTGCTCGGCCAGGAGCATCGAGTAGAACGCCGTCGAGCCGCCGGCCACCGTCACCCCGTGCCGCCGGTACTCCGCGAGTGCCCCGGGCAGCGCGAAGTGCTCGAACAGCACCGCCGGGAAGCCGTGGAGCAGGAGCATGACCGTGTAGTCGGAACCGGCTACGTGGGCGTAGGGGAAGGCCATCGAGCCCACGTCGTCCGGGGTCGGGCGCAGGGCGTGGGCCAGGCAGGAGCCGCCCGCGATCAGCGAGCGGTCGGTGTGCAGCACGCCCTTGGGGTCGGAGGTGGTGCCCGAGGTCCAGTAGATCCAGCGCACCGAGGTGCCCTCGGCGGGCGGCGGGGGGAGCGCGGCGGGGTCCCCGTCGGGCAGGTCGTCGTACGCCTCGAAGACGCCCTTGGCGCCGAGCCGCGCCGCCATCTCCGTGTGGTCGTGGCCGCGCCACACGCCCGGTGAGGCGAAGAACTCCGCCCTCGACTCGCGGAGCGCGAAGCCGACCTCCCGGTCCCGGTAGAAGGGGATGACCGGGGACTGCACGGCGCCGAGGCGGGCCAGCGCGAAGGAGAGCACGGCGCTCTCGATGCGGGTGGGCAGCTGCCAGGCGACGACTGCGCCGGGGCGCACCCCCATGCCGTACAGGCCGGCCGCCACCCGCTCGGCGCGCGTGCGCAGCCCGCCGAAGGTGAGCACCCGCTCCTCCTGGAGCAGCACCGGGCGGTCGGGGGTCAGGGCGGCGCGACGGGCGACCAGGTCCCACAGCGTGCGGGCGCGGGCCAGCGTGTGCGGGGTCTCCTGGGAGTGCGGGGTCTCGTTCACGTCTGCCCCCTGCCTTGGCCGACGACTCGTCAGATGCCATGCTATCTGACGGACCATCAGATAAGTACCGTCCGGCGGAGGGGACCCATGGCCACCGAACTGCCCCGCGTCGTCAGCGTCGACGACCACGTGATCGAGCCCGCCCACCTCTTCGAGACCTGGCTGCCGGCGAAGTACCGGGAGCGGGGCCCGCAGCCGCTGACCGCCGGGATCGGGGAACTGGCCTACGTCGGCGGGAAGTACCAGATCACCATGGACCCCGAGGGACCGCCGACGGACTGGTGGATCTACGAGGACCTGAAGTTCCCGTACAAGCGGAACATCGCCGCCGTCGGGTTCGACCGGGACGAGATGACCCTGGAGGGGATCACCCGCGAGCAGATGCGGCGCGGCTGCTGGGACCCCGGGGCGCGGCTCGCGGACATGGACCTCAACCACGTCGAGGCCAGCCTCTGCTTCCCGACCTTCCCCCGCTTCTGCGGGCAGACCTTCGCCGAGGCCCACGACAAGGAGGTCGCCCTCGCCTGCGTGCGCGCCTACAACGACTGGATGGTCGAGGAGTGGTGCGGGGACAGCGGCGGCCGGCTGATCCCGCTGTGCCTGATCCCGCTGTGGGACGTGGACCTGGCGGTCGCCGAGATCCGGCGCAACGCCGCGCGCGGGGTGCGCGCCGTGACGTTCTCCGAGATCCCCACCCACCTCGGGCTGCCGTCCATCCACTCCGGCCACTGGGACCCGTTCTTCGCCGTGTGCCAGGAGACCGGGACCGTCGTCAACATGCACATCGGCAGCAGCTCGCAGATGCCCGCCGCCTCCCCGGACGCCCCGCCCGCGGTGCAGGCGTCGCTCAGCTTCAACAACGCCATGGCCTCGATGATGGACTACCTCTTCAGCGGGGTCCTGGTGAGGTTCCCCCGGCTCAGGCTCGCGTACTCCGAGGGCCAGATGGGCTGGGTCCCGTACGCCCTGGAGCGCGCCGACGACGTGTGGGCGGAGCACCGCGCCTGGGGCGGGGTCCGGGACCTGGTCCCCGAGCCGCCGTCGACGTACTACTACCGCCAGATCTTCTGCTGCTTCTTCCGCGACCGGCACGGCATCGCCTCGATCGACGTCGTCGGCCGGGACAACGCCACCTTCGAGACCGACTACCCGCACGTCGACTCGACCTTCCCGCACACCAGGGAGGTCGCCCTCGACCATGTGAAGGGCCTGGACGAGGAGACGGTGTACAAGCTCATGCGCGGCAACGCCATCCGCATGCTCGGCCTCGACCTGGACCGGTAGTGGACCTGTCCTGCACGCCCGAGGAGGAGGAGTTCCGCGCCCGGCTGCGCGCGTGGCTCGGCGAGGTGCTGCCCACCCTGCCCCCCGCGCCGTCCCCGGACGACTGGCCCGGCCGCCGCGCCCACGACCTGGGATGGCAGCGGATGCTGTACGACGCCGGGTACGCCGGCGTCCACTGGGACGCCTCCCCGACCCTGCGGATGATCTTCCTGGAGGAGACCGAGCGGGCCGGCGCGCCCTATGTGGGCGCGAACTTCGTCGGGTTGCTGCACGCCGGGCCGACCATCGCCGCCGAGGGCACCGCCGAGCAGCGCGCGCGCTGGCTGCCGCCGATCCTGCGCGGGGAGGAGGTGTGGTGCCAGGGGTTCAGCGAACCGGGCGCCGGCTCCGACCTCGCCGGGCTGCGCACCCGGGCGTGGCGCGACGGCGACGACTACGTGGTCAGCGGCTCCAAGATCTGGACCTCGCACGCCGAGGTCGCCGACTGGTGCGAGCTGCTGGTGCGCACGGACCCGGACGCGCCCCGGCACCGGGGCCTCACCTGGCTCGCGATGCCCATGTCGGCCGCGGGGGTCACGGTACGGCCGCTGCGCACGCTCGCCGGGTCCACGGAGTTCGCGGAGGTGTTCCTCGACGAGGTGAGGGTGCCGGTGGCCGACCGGGTGGGCGAGGAGAACGACGGCTGGCGGGTGACGATGGTGACCCTGTCCTTCGAGCGCGGCACCGCCTTCGCCGGGGAGGTCGTCGCCTGCCGCCGCGTCCTCGCCGAACTGGCGCGCGCGGCGCGGGAGAACGGGCGCTGGGACGACCCGGCCCTGCGCCGGCGGCTCGGGCGGCTGGAGGCGGAGTTCCGGGCGCTGTGGCGGCTGACCCAGTGGAACGTCAGCGAGGCGGAGGCGAGCGGCGGGCCGCCCGGGGCCGGCGGCTCGGTCTTCAAGCTCCGCTACTCGCACGCCCGGCAGGAGCTGTACGACGCCGCCGCCGAGGTGCTCGGCCCCGACTGCCTGGACCTGGACCGCCGGTGGGTCCTCGACCGGCTGTCCTCCCTGTCGTACACCATCGCCGCCGGCACCTCGCAGATCCAGCGGAGCATCGTGGCCGAGCGCATCCTCGGCCTGCCCAGGGGGAGATGAGCATGCGCTTCCGGCTGACGGAGGACCAGCGCGCCCTCAAGGCGGGCGTGCGGGAGCTGCTGGCGCGGCGGTTCGGGCGGGAGGCTCTGCGGGCCGCCGTGGCGGCGCCCGGCCGGCTGGACCGGTCGCTGTGGCGGGAGCTCGGCGCGGCCGGGTTCTTCGCGCTGCGGCTGCCCGAGGCCGACGGCGGGGTCGGACTGGGCCTGCCCGAGGCGGTGTTGGCCTTCGAGGAGGCGGGGCGCGCCCTGCTGCCGGGGCCGCTCGTGGCCACCCATCTCGCGGCCGGGACCGTGCCCGGCGCCGCCACCGGGGAGGCGGTCGTGGCCGCCGTGGACGGGGTGCTGGCGGAGTGGCTGGAGGAGGCGGACACCGTGCTCGGGGACGCGTCGGGCGCGGTGCCGCTGCGGTCGGTGGACCCGCTCACCCCCCTGCACCGCGTGCCCGGCACCGCCGCCGCCGGTCCCGCCGGCCCGGACGCCGTGCTGCTCACCGCCGCCGAGCAGCTGGGCACCGCCACCCGGGTCTGCGAACTGGCCGTGCAACACGCCCGGGCCCGCGAGCAGTTCGGACGCCCCGTCGGCGCCTTCCAGGCCGTCCAGCACCTGTGTGCGGACCTGCTGGTGCGCGCCGAGACCGCACGGGCCGCCGTCTACGCGGCCGCGGTGACCGCCGACCCGGCCGACATCGCCGCCGCGCGGCTGCTCGCCGACGAGGCCGCCGTGCGCGGGGCCCGCGACTGCCTCCAGGTGCACGGCGGCATGGGGTTCACCTGGGACGCCGACGTGCATCTGCACGTGAAGCGGGCCTGGGTACGGGCCCGGCGCGGCGGTGGTGTCACGGAGAGTGAGGAACTTCTCGCGGTCGGCCTCCTGGCGTGACCGGCCGGCGGCGCCCTGTTCTGCGCCGGGACCAAAGCCTTGGCCCACAATGTCGCGGATCGTGGCGCAGCGGCGTCACGGAGCGTTGATACCGGGTTGTGTCCTCGACGGGGCTCGTCACGGCCCGGAGTCGGGGGTGTGCTCCGGTACCTTGTGTGGGATGCGAGTGGCTGCGAGCACGAGCCGAGCCGGTGGTGCCCCTGGGGCGGTGCCGGGCCGCGCGGTGTGCGCCGCTGCTCGCGGGGCGGTCGGGGCCGTTGCCGCCGCCCGTTCGACTCCCCCGCACGAGCGTCGCACAGTATGCCTCAGGCGTACTCCTTCGCGCTGGAATATGCCCGAAGCGCTTGTAAGGGTGACTGTACGTCAACCATGCTGTCGCGTAAGGGAATCACGTTCGGTGACCCTTGCTCTGGCCGTTGTTCTGGCCATGCAGAAAATGGCTACGATCGTGGCCCTCGTGATCGTCGTCACGGCTCGCGCCGGGGCGTTCGGGTGGCGCGGGGTCGTGTGTCCGCCGGTTCGGATGGTGTGAGCGGTGCAGGTGCTTCAAGTGCAGCTGGAGATCCGGCCCGACCCCGCGGAGGTGGGGCGGGCCAGGAAGTGGGCCCGCTCGCGGCTCGGCGGGCTGGGCATAGTGGCCGACGAGCCGTTGGCCGAGACGCTGATCCTGCTCGTCTCCGAGCTGGTGACCAACGCGGTGGTGCACACCGGCCGCCCGGCCGTGCTGCGGCTGTCCCTGCCGGGCCCGCAGGCCGAGGCCGCGCCGTCCGCGACGGTGCGCGTGGAGGTGGCCGACACCAGCTCCCGCGCCCCCGTGCCGCGTTGCGTCGGCGGGGACGCCACCGGTGGCCGGGGCCTCGCCCTGGTGGACTGCCTGGCCGACCGCTGGGGCTGGAGCCCCGAGGGCGCCGGCAAGAGCATCTGGTGCGAACTCGACCGCTGTTCACCGCCCCGGGAGAGCGCAGCGATGGCGTACGGGGGCGGGCTGTCCGCGTACGAGGACCTGGCCTTCGAGGCGGTGTAGCAGACCGGCGCGGTGGTGCGCCGGGGGTGCACCCGTGCGCGGTCCGCCGCGAACAGGGCGTACGTAACAAAGCGCCGTACCGGCGTTGACGACCCGTGACCGGCTGATCACTCTGGTGTGCGTCGATTCGCCGCGAGGGGACGGCGAGGGCCCGGAGAGTGGCCGGGGCCCGCGCCGAGTGTGGGTCGCACCGGATGGCGGCGCGTGCGCGCGACGGTGGGGAGGCGCGCCGCCAACCGGTCGGGCGGCAGCGGCGGTTCACCGCCTCAGAGGATCGCCACCGGCGCCACCGGAGTTCCCGTCGCGCCGACGAACGGCTCGGGCATCGCCGACAGCAGGAACGCATAGCGGCAGGTTTCTCCACAGGCTGTGGACAACTCCTCGAGATTCCAGTTCTGCCCCTGGGGCATCCCCATCTCCACCAGGTCCAGGGCGTGCACGGGCAGCCACAGATCGTCGATCTCGGGCGGAAATATCTCAAACGTGAGCGTGTCGTTCGCGACCGCGGCCACATCGCGCGCGTGGAACCACTCCGGGCAGCGCACCGACAGCCCGGGCGAGGGGTGGCCGTACCCGTGCCTGTCCCCGGCCAGATACACCTGCACCTGTCCGGTGCGGACCAGCACGATGTCGCCGGCCCGCACCCGGACCCCGCCGAACTCCTCGGCCCGCTCCAGGTCCTCCGGGGCGACCGCGTGCCCCCCGGCCAGCCGGTCCACGCCCCGCGCGCGTGCCACGTCCAGCAGCACCCCGCGCGAGACGATGTGCCGCACCTTGTCGATCCCGCCGAACTCGGCACCCTTGTGCGCGGTGACCGTGTGCCCGGGGCGGCCGTTGTAGAGCTTCCCGGAGTGCGAGACATGGGCGAGCGCGTCCCAGTGGGTGCCGGCCTGCAGTCCCATGGTCACCGCGTCGTCGCTGCACGCCACCGTGCCGGGCCCGAACAGCTCCTGGTTGATCTGCACCATCGCGTGCAGCGGGTTGACCCGCCCGGGGATCATCCCGCTCTGCACCCCGTCCTGCCGGAGCGGGAGCGCGAGCGGGACGCGGCGGCCGGTGCGCACCTCGGCCGCGGCCTCGCGCACCACCTCGTCCGTGATCAGGTTCAGCGTTCCGGTCTCGTCGTCGGCGCCCCATCGCCCCCAGTTGTTCACGCGCTCGGCGATCTCGTGGAACTCCTGCGGCAGTGCCATCCGGTGCCTCCCCGGGGCTTGTGTCCGCGCATCCGGCGCGCCATAAAATCTAACGGACCGTCAGAAACTGCGGGAAGGGGCCGGGCGTGGGGAACTTCTTGGCAGGCAAGGCCGTCGCCGTGACGGGCGCCGGACGCGGTATCGGACGGGCGGTCGCGCGGGCGGCCGCGGCCGAGGGGGCGAAGGTCGTCGTCAACGACTACGGGGTCGCCACCGACGGCACCGCGCCGACGAGCGAGGTCGCCGAGGCGGTGGTGAAGGAGATCGAGGCGGCGGGCGGTGCGGCGGTGGCCGTGGCCGACGACATCTCCACGATGGCGGGCGGGCAGCGGGTGGTGGACGCCGCGCTCTCCTCGTACGGCCGCCTCGACGGGGTGGTGTGCGTCGCCGGGATCCTGCGCGAACGCATGCTGTTCAACATGACCGAGGAGGAGTGGGACCCCGTCCTCGCCACCCACCTCAAGGGCACGTTCACCGTCTTCCGGGCGGCGTCCGCGGTGATGCGGCGGCAGCGCTCGGGCACGCTCATCGGCTTCACCAGCGGCAACCACCAGGGCTCGGTGTCCCAGGCCAACTACAGCGCGGCCAAGGGCGGGATCGTCTCGCTCGTGCGCAGCGCCGCGCTGGGCCTGCACAAGTACGGGGTGACCGCGAACGCGGTGGCGCCGGTGGCGCGCACCCGGATGTCGGCCCATGTCCCCATGGAGCTGGCGGAGATCGGCGAGCCGGAGGACGTGGCCGCGCTGGTGGTCTACCTCCTCTCCGACGGCGCCGCCGCGCAGGGCGTGACCGGGCAGGTGTACACCGTCGCGGGGCCGAAGATCGCCGTGTGGGCCCAGCCGCGGGAACTGCGCTCGGTGTACGGGGAGGGGCCCTGGACCCCGGAGCGGATCGCGCGGCTGCTGCCGGCGTCGGTGGGCATCGACCCGATGCCGATGCTGGCGCAGCTCCCGGCGATGGAACGGGCGGCGCGCGCCTCTTCCCGGCCGAACGCCTGACCCACGGCAGAGCCGCCGGCCGGGAGACCCCCGGCCGGCCCAGGCGCCGGACACCCGATTCAAGGCGGTCACCATGGACTTCGGATTCACCCAGGACGACGAGGAGTTCCGCGCCGAGGCACGCTCCTGGCTCGCGGCCCACGCCACCCCCCACGTCGGCCGCCGGGACTGGGAACGCACCCTCGGCAAGGCCGGCTGGATAGGGCTCGGCTGGCCGGAGGCGGGGTACGGCAACCGCACGGCGACCCTCACGCAGCAGGTCGCCTGGGCCGAGGAGTACGCCCGCTCGCCCGCGCCCCCGCGCTCCGGGCACATCGGGGAGAACCTGCTCGCGCCCACGCTCGTCGCGCACGGCACGCAGGAGCAGAAGGCCCGCTTCCTGCCCCCCGTCGCGGCCGGCGAGGAGCTGTGGTGCCAGGGCTACAGCGAACCCGGCGCCGGATCCGACCTGGCGGGAGTGCGCACCGCGGCGGTGCGGGACGGCGGGCAGTACCGGATCACCGGGCAGAAGATCTGGACCTCCCTCGCCCGCGAGGCCGACTGGTGCTTCGTGCTGGCCCGCACCGACCCGGACTCCCGGCGGCACCACGGGCTGAGCTTCCTGCTCGTCCCCATGGACCAGCCCGGCCGCGTCGAGGTGCGGCCCATCCGCCAGCTGACCGGCACGAGCGACTTCAACGAGGTCCTCTTCGACGGGGCACGCGCGCGCCCGGAGCACGTCGTCGGGGGGGAGGGGCAGGGCTGGCGCGTGGCGATGAGCCTGCTCGGCTTCGAGCGCGGGGTGTCCACACTGGCGCAGCAGATCGGGTTCACCGAGGAGTTGGGGCGGGTCGTGCGGACGGCCGTCGACACCGGGGCGGTGCGGGACCCCGTGCTGCGCCGGCGGCTCGTGCGGCAGTGGGCCGAGTTGCGGACCATGCGCTGGCACGCCCTGCGGACGCTCGGCGGCTGCGCCGAACCGGGCGCACCCAGCGTCGCCAAGCTGCTGTGGGCGCACTGGCACCAGCGGCTGGGCGAGCTGGCCGTCCAGCTGCGGGGTGCGCAGGCCGCCGTGGGGCCCGCGGACTGGTCCGCGTCGGCGCCGTACGAACTCGACGCGGCCCAGCACCTGTTCCTCTTCTCCCGGGCCGACACCATCTACGGCGGCTCGGACCAGATCCAGCGCGGAATCGTCGCCGAGCGCGTGCTCGGTCTGCCCAGGGAGCCGAAGGGGGCCGGGTGATGCGTGGCGTGGTGTTCGACGGCAGGCAGGTCCAGGTCGTGGACGATCTGGCGGTGCGGGAGCCGGGGCCGGGAGAGGTGCTGGTGGCGATCGCGGCGGCCGGCCTGTGCCACAGCGACCTGTCGGTGGTGGACGGCACCATCCCGTTCCCGGTGCCGGTGGTGCTCGGCCACGAGGGCGCCGGGGTCGTGGCGGCGGTCGGCGCCGGGGTCACCCATGTGGCCCCCGGCGACCACGTGGCCCTGTCCACGCTCGCCAACTGCGGCACGTGCCCGGAGTGCGACCGGGGCCGCCCGACGATGTGCCGGCAGGCGATCGGGCGCCCGGCCAGGCCGTTCACCCGGGGCGGCACGGACCCGGTGCACCAGTTCGCCGCCAACTCGGCCTTCGCGGAGCGCACGGTCGTCAAGGCCGTGCAGGCGGTGCCGATCCCCGAGGACATCCCGCTGGAGTCGGCCGCGCTGATCGGTTGCGGGGTGCTCACCGGGGTGGGTGCGGTGCTGAACCGGGCGCGGGTGGACCGCGGGGACAGCGTCGTCGTCATCGGCACCGGCGGGATCGGGCTGAACGTGCTGCAAGGCGCACGGCTCGCGGGGGCCCTCCGGATCGTGGCCGTGGACGCCAACCCGGCGAAGGAGGCGATGGCCCGGGAGTTCGGCGCGACCGACTTCCTGACGTCGGCGGACGGCGTGCGGGACCTGCTGCCCGCGGGCGCCGACCACGCCTTCGAGTGCGTCGGCCGGGTGGAGCTGATCCGCCGGGCGATCGACCTGCTGGACCGGCACGGGCAGGCGGTCCTGCTCGGCGTGCCCCCGGCCGCGGCGGAGGCGTCCTTCCGCGTCTCCTCCCTCTACCTGGACAAGTCCGTCCTGGGCTGCCGCTACGGCTCCTCCCGCCCCCAGCGGGACATCGCCCTGTACGCCGAGCTGTACCGGCAGGGGCGGTTGCTGCTCGACGAGTTGGTGTCGGCGGTCTACCCGGTGGAGGACTTCGAGAAGGCCCGCGCGGACGCGGAGGCGGGCCGGGTGGCGCGCGCGGTGCTCACGTTCTGACGCCCGTCCGGAAGGTCCGGCGGTAGGCGGTCGGTGTCACCCCGAGCGCCTGCTGCAGGTGCTGGCGCATCGACTGGGCCGTGCCGAAGCCGGCCTCCCGGGCCACCTGGTCCATGGACAGCTCGGTGGTCTCCAGGAGATGGCGGGCGCGCTCCACCCGCTGCTGGGTCAGCCACTGCCCGGGGCTCATGCCGGTCTCGTCGCGGAAGCGGCGGGTGAAGGTGCGCACCGACATGGCCTCCTGCTCGGCCATGTCCCGCAGCTGGATCGGCTCGTGCAGGCGGCCCAGCGCCCAGGCGCGGGCGGCGGTCGTGGTGGCCAGCTGCGGGTCGGGCATCGGGCGCTCGATGTACTGGGCCTGGCCGCCGTCGCGATGGGGCGGTACGACCGTGCGGCGGGCGACGTCGTTGGCGACGGCCGTGCCGAAGTCGCGGCGGACCATGTGCAGGCACAGGTCGATCCCGGCGGCCACCCCGGCCGAGGTCAGCACGTCGCCGTCGTCGATGTACAGCACGTCGGCGTCCACTCTGACCTTGGGGAACAGCCGCTGGAAGTGCTCGGCGTCGGCCCAGTGCGTGGTCGCCGGGCGGCCGTCGAGGTATCCGGCGGCGGCGAGGACGTACCCGCCGGTGCAGATGGAGGCGAGCCGGGTGCCGGGCCGGATCCGGGCCAGCGCGGCGGCCAGCTCCTCGGTCGTGCGGCCCTCCTCGTAGACCGGGCCGAGTTCGTACGACGCGGGGACGATCACCGTGTCGGCGGTGGCCAGCGCCTCGGGGCCGTGGGCGACGTGCACGGCGAAGTCGGCGTCCGTCTCGACCCGGCCGGGCGGGCGGACGGAGCAGGTCACCACCTCGTACAGAGGCCGGCCCCGTGCGTCCCTCGGGCGGCCGAAGATGCGGTGCGGGATGCCCAGTTCGAAGGGGAGCAGACCGTCCAGCGCGAGCACGGCGACCCGGTGCGGACGGAAGACCTCGGCATCACTCATGGCCCGATCGTAGCGAATGCTGTCCTTCGGGCCACTCGATGGGGGCGGGCCGCGCCCGGGAGCCTTGTGACGTGACTCAGACAAGCCCAGCCGCAGCCCCCGTCCAGGCCCCGCCCGCCCGGCGCCGCGTGCACCGCGCCTGGTTCGTCGCCGCCGTCACCTTCGTCACCATCACCGGTGCGGCCGCCTTCCGCTCCCTGCCCGGCCTGTTCATCGACCCGCTGCACCAGGAGTTCGGCTGGTCGCGCGGCACGATCGGCGCCGCCGTCTCCATCAACCTCGCGCTGTACGGCATCACCGCGCCCTTCGCCGCCGCGCTGATGGACCGCTTCGGCATCCGCCGGGTGGTCGCCGCCGCGCTGACCGTGATCGCGCTCGGCTCCGGCCTGACCGTGTGGATGACGGCGCCCTGGCAGCTGTGGCTGTGCTGGGGACTGCTGGTGGGGCTGGGCTCGGGCTCGATGGCGCTCGCCTTCGCCGCGACGGTCACCAACCGCTGGTTCACCGAGCGGCGCGGCCTGGTCAGCGGCATCCTGACGGCCGCCTCCGCCTCCGGCCAGCTGATCTTCCTGCCGCTGCTGTCCTGGACGGTCGAGCACCACGGCTGGCGCCCGGCCGCGGTGACCGTCGGCCTGACCGCCCTCGCCGTGGTCCCCTTCGTCTGGCTGCTGCTGCGCGACCACCCCGCGGACGTGGGCCAGAAGCCGTACGGCGCGCGGGAGTTCGTGCCCAAGCCGCCCCCGGTCACCGGCGCCGCCCGCCGCACCCTCACGGTGCTGTCCACCTCCGTGCGCACCGGCACGTTCTGGCTGCTCGCCGGCACCTTCGCGATCTGCGGGGCCTCCACCAACGGACTGATCCAGACCCACTTCGTGCCCGCCGAGCACGACCACGGCATGCCGGTCACGACGGCTGCCTCGCTGCTCGCGGTCATCGGCGTGTTCGACGTCGTCGGCACGATCGCCTCCGGCTGGTTCACCGACCGCTTCGAACCGCGCCGCCTGCTCGCCGTCTACTACGCCCTGCGCGGCCTCTCCCTGGTCTTCCTGCCGATGCTGCTGGGCCCGGCCGTCCACCCGCCGATGCTGTTCTTCATCGTCTTCTACGGCCTGGACTGGGTGGCCACCGTCCCGCCCACCCTCGCCCTGTGCCGGGAGCAGTACGGCGAGGACAGCGCCATCGTGTTCGGCTGGGTGCTGGCCTCCCACCAGATCGGCGCGGCTCTCGTCGCCTACCTCGGCGGCGTCGCCCGCGACGTGTTCGGCTCCTACGACCTCGTCTGGTACGCCTCCGGCACGCTCTGCGCGGCGGCGGCCCTGATGGCCCTGGTGATCCGGC
>NZ_JBLEBI010000164.1:0-15463 GCF_047340315.1 Streptomyces sp. AF1A | reverse complement strand
CGCCCCGGACACGGCCCGCAAGGCGGCCCGCAGACTGCGTCCCCTGCTCGCGGCCCCGGCGCTCGCCCTCACCGACGAGACGTCGGTCCTCGTGTGGGACGGCGCGGGCGACCACCACCGCGCCGAACTGGCGGCACACCTCACCCACCCGCCCCGCGCTCGCACCGTCACGCCGTCGTGCGACGAGGACGGCTGCCCCGTCCGCTGGGGCGTCCTGGTGCCCCTCACGGCCGACGGCAAGGCCCCCGGCGTGCTCGCGGTGTTCGCCGCCGCGGAGTCCACCGCCCTGGCCCGGGCCGCCGAGGAAGCGGCCCGCCGGCTCTCCGTGGAGCTCGAACTCGCCGGCCTCGACCGGGCCCGCTCCAGCGCCCACGAGGCCGAGTTCCGGGCCCTGCGCGCCCAGATCTCCCCGCACTTCATCTACAACTCCCTGGCCAGCATCGCCTCCTTCGTGCGCACCGACCCCGAGCGCGCCCGCGAACTGCTGCAGGAGTTCGCGGAGTTCACCCGCTACTCCTTCCGCCGCGACGGCGAATTCACCACCCTGGCCGAGGAGTTGCGCTCCATCGAGCAGTACCTGGAGCTCGCCCGCGCCCGCTTCGGCCGCCGTCTGCGGGTCACCTTGCGCATCGCCCCCGAGGTGCTGCCCGTGACCCTCCCCTTCCTGTGCCTGCAGCCCCTGGTGGAGAACGCCCTCAAGCACGGGCTGGAGGAGTCCGTGGAGCGCAGCAGCGTCACCATCACCGCCGAGGACGAGGGCACCGAGGCTCGCGTCGTCGTGGAGGACAACGGCGTCGGCATGGAACCGGAGCGGCTGCGCGCGATCCTGCGCGGCTCCGCCGGGCCGTCCACCGGCATCGGCCTGAGCAACGTCGACCGCCGGCTGCGCCAGGTCTACGGCGACGACTACGGCCTGGTCGTCGAGACGGGCGTCGGAGCCGGCACGAAGATAACGGTCCGGCTCCCCAAGTTCCGCCCCGGCGTCCAGGCACCGCCGCCCTGACCGCGGGGCCTCACAGCCGCAGGGTCAGGTGGCGCGGGCCGCGCAGCATGGCGTTCTGCCGGTACGGGGGCGGGTCCTGGACCAGGTCCGCCGTGGCGAGACGGGGCATGAGCGCGGCCAGCGCCGCCTGGGCCTCCAGGCGGGCGAGCGGCGCGCCGTAGCAGAAGTGGATGCCGCCGCCGAAGCCCAGGTGCTCGACGTCCGGGCGGGCCGGGTCGAACCGGTCCGGGTCGCAGAACCGCCGGGGGTCGTGGTTGCCGGAGCCCAGCACCAGGATGACCGACGTGCCCTCGGGAATCCGGTGGCCGGCCACCTCGACGTCCGCGCGCGGGATGCGCTCGCGCATGTGCACCGGGGGCTCGAAGCGCAGCAGTTCCTCCACCGCCCGGGGCAGCAGCTCGGGCTCCCGGCGCAGCAGGTCCAGCTGCTCGGGCCGGCGCATGAGGGTGAGCACACCGTTGGTGATCAGGTTGACCGTGGTCTCGTGCCCGGCGATGAGGAGCAGCACGGCGGTCTGCGCGAGCTCCTCCCGGGTGAGCCGCAGGGCGGGGTCGGGCTCGTTGGCGAAGGCCGAGAGCATGTCGTCGCCCGGGTGACCACGGCGCTGTTCGGCGAGGTGCACCAGGTAGCCGCCCATCTCCATCCGGGCCTGCTCGCCGGCCTTGTCGGTCGCCGTGGCGTCCTCGTCGGGCCGGACGTCCGCGGACGCGACGATCGCGTCCGACCAGGCGCGGAACAGCGGTTCGTCCTCCCGCGGCACGCCGAGCAGGCGGCAGATCACCGCGACGGGCAGCGGGTAGGCGAAGTCGTCCACGACGTCGACCTGCCGTCCCGCCTCGAAGGGCGCCAGCAGTTCCTCGGTGATCCGGACGATCTCGCCGCGCATGCCGTCGACCCGGCGGGGGCTGTGCGGGGGGCCGAACGGCCGCATGGCCAGCGTGCGCAGCCGGTGGTGTTCGGGATCGTCGAGCCGGAGGAACGGCAGCTCGTGGGCCACCTCGCCCTTGGTGCGCGGGTCCGCGCTCATCCGCGGGTCGTGCAGCAGCGCGGCGATGTCGTGGTAGCCGCCGACCAGACAGCTGCCGCCGGCCTGCCACACGATGTGACCGGCCTCGCGGAGCTCCGCGTACAGCGGGTAGGGGTCGGGGCGGCTGGCGTAGTCGGTGATCCGGGCCAGCAGGGTCTCGGAGTCCATGGCGGCTCCTCGTGGTGGGGCAGGCAGGGCGTGGCACGGCCGGCGGTCTCACACCACCGTCAGCCGGCGATCGGGGAAGTGACCGGTGAGCGCGACGGTCGGGGTGTGCGACAGCACCGACGGATCCGGCACGTCGGAGGGGATCGCGACGTCGGCCGCGATCGCACGGTCCTGCGCGCCGGGCGGCGGCGGGAACGGGGCGGCCGTCTCGATCAGGTGCCGGTAGTAGTCGAGCGCCTTGGCCATGTCGACGGTGACCGCGGCCGTGACCCGGCCCTGGTAGCCGTAGACCATCGCCAGCCGGCGCGCCTCCAGCGAGCCCTGGGCGATGACCACATGGTCGGAGTAGGTGGGCACGCCCACCGACTTGATGTTCAGCCCGAACTGGGTCGACCAGAACGTCGGGATGGGCAGGTGCGGGCGCCGCAGCGGCCCCGGGCTGACCATGTTGTGGGCCGCCACCTGGGCCTGCTCGACCGCGTTGCCCCAGTGCTCCAGGGACAGCAACTGGTATCCGAACAGCGGGTGCGGGAAGCGGGAGACGTCACCGGCCGCGAAGACGTCGTCGGTGACGATGCCGTACATCGTGAAGGCGCGGCACCCCGCGTCGCAGGCGAGCCCGCGCGGGCCCGCCGCCAGCCCGGACTCCGCCAGCCACTCGACGTTGCGGACCGCGCCCAGCGCCACCACGCACACGTCCGCGTCGACGCGGCTGCCGTCGGACAGCTCCGCGCCGGTGAAGGCGCCGTTGCCGTGCAGGGCGGTGACCGTCACCCCGGTGCGCAGATCCACGCCGTGGTTGCGCTGCATGACGGCCGCGAGCTTCGACAGGGCGCCGCCCAGGGCACCCACCAGGGGTGCGGGGCCGCGTTCGGCGACCGTGACGTTCAGGCCCCGCTCCCGGCAGGCGGAGGCGATCTCGGAGCCGGTGAACCCGGCGCCGATCACCAGCACCCGCTCCGGTCCCGCGTTCAGCCGCTCGGCGAGCCCGGCGCCGTCCTCGCGCGTGCGCAGGGTGAACACGCCCTCCAGGGCGGCCTCCTGCGGGTTGGGCCAGGGCCGCGCCCGGGTTCCGGTGGCGATCAGCACCCGGTCGTACGGCAGCGACTCGCCGTCCTCCAGCAGCACCCGCTTCGCCAGCGGGTCCAGGCCCGTGGCGCGTACGCCCAGCCGCCACTCGGCGTCCGGGTCGCGCCGCATCGGCAGCTCCGTGGTGTCGGCCGTGGCCTGTCCGAGCAGCACCTGCTTGGACAGCGGCGGCCGGTCGTAGGGCGCGTGCGGCTCGTCCCCGACGACGGTCAGGGAGCCGGTGAAGCCCTCCTCGCGCAGCGCCTCCGCCGCCCGCAGCCCGGCCAGCGACGCGCCGACGATGACGATGCGGCCGTCCTTGAGGTCATCGGGCACCGCTCGTCACCTCCTCGCCGAGGAGGATCGCCTGGACCGGACACGCCGCCGCTGCCTGGCGCACCCGCTCGACCTGGTCCTCGGGGACGGCGGTGGCGTACAGCAATCCCTCCTCCCCGTGCAGCTCGAACACGTCGGGCGCGAGGAACACGCACTGCGCGTAGCCCTGACAGCGTGTGAGGTCGACAACGGTCTGCATCGTCACCACTTCCTCCGTTGTCACTCCCCCCTCTTCTCCAGCATGGGGGGAGACCCGAAGGCTCGCAGCGCGACCGGACGGCGGGCGCCGCCGGGCGGATCAGCAGCCGCTCAGCAGGGCCCTTGCCGGGCGCAGCTCCGGTCCGGCAGAGCTGTGCCGGCGCGACGGGTCGGGAGGGCGGCGTCGACACAGCAGACCCGCGCGGCCCGTCCGCCGGGCGCGCTGCTCACGAGGCCGTCGCGGCACGGGCGCGGTTCATGCGCCGCGCTGGTCCTTGACCCTGCGGAGCTTGCCCAGGGAGCGCTCCAGTGTCTCGGGCTCCACGATCGCCACGTCCACGGTCACGCCGACGCCGTCCTTGACGCCCCTGGCGATGGCCCGGGCGGCCGCCTCCCGCTGCTCGGGGCCCGCGTCGGGCCGCGCCTCGACATGTACGGTCATGTGGTCCATCCGCCCGCGCGTGCTGAGCTGGATCTGGAAGTGGGGAGCGACGCCGGGGGTGCGGAGCACGACCTCCTCGATCTGGGTCGGGAAGACGTTCACCCCGCGCAGGATGATCATGTCGTCGCAGCGGCCGGTGATCTTCTCGATGCGGCGGAACCCGGTCCGGGCCGAGCCGGGCAGCAGGCGGGTCAGGTCCCGGGTCCGGTACCGGATGACGGGCAGCGCCTCCTTGGTGAGCGAGGTGAAGACGAGTTCCCCGCTCTCGCCGTCGGCGAGGACCTCGTCGGTGAGGGGGTCGACGACCTCGGGCAGGAAGTGGTCCTCCCACACGTGCAGGCCGTCCTTGGTCTCCACGCACTCCTGGGCGACGCCGGGTCCCATCACCTCGGACAGGCCGTAGATGTCGACCGCGTGGATGTCCATGCGCTCCTCTATCTCGCGGCGCATCTCCTCGGTCCACGGTTCGGCGCCGAAGATGCCGACCTTCAGCGAGGTGGAGCGCGGGTCGACGCCCTGGCGCTCGAACTCGTCGAGCAGGGTGAGCATGTAGGACGGGGTGACCATGATGATGTCGGGTTCGAAGTCCTGGATGATCTGCACCTGGCGTGCGGTCATGCCGCCCGAGGCGGGGATCACCGTGCACCCGGCCCGCTCGGCGCCGTAGTGCGCGCCGAGCCCGCCGGTGAACAGGCCGTAGCCGTAACTGACGTGGACCTTGTGCCCGGGGCGGCCGCCGGCGGCCCGGATGGAGCGCGCGACGAGGTCCGCCCAGGTCGACAGGTCCCGCTCGGTGTAGCCGACCACCGTCGGGCGCCCGGTCGTGCCGCTGGAGGCGTGGATGCGCCGCACCTCGGACAGGGGGACGGCGAACATGCCGAAGGGGTACGTCTCGCGCAGGTCCGCCTTGGTGGTGAAGGGGAACCGGGCCAGGTCCGCGAGCGTCCGGCAGTCGTCGGGCGTCACGCCCGCCGCGTCGAACTTCCTGCGGTACAGCTCGACGTTGTCGTAGGCGTGCCGCAGCGTCCGGCGCAGGCGGCGCAGCTGGAGGTCCTCGATCTCCTCGCGCGGCATCCGCTCGGCGTCGTCGAGCAGGGCGGCGGGAAGCGGCTCGCCCAGACGTGTCCGGGCGGGGGAGGCGGTGGTCGGTTCGCTGGTCATCGCGGCTCCTCGGGCTGCGTGTTCCGGATGCTGCGGCTGCGGCCGCGGAACTCCGCGATCACTGCGTCACCGCGCGTCACACTCACGTCGTAGATGCCGCTGCGACCGAAGCGGGTGAGTTCCCGGGCGGTGGCCACCAGGACGTCGCCCTCGTACGCGGGGGCGACGAAGGTGACGTCGGCCCCGGACGCGACGGTGACCGGTCCATGGCTGTTGCAGGCACAGGCGAAGGCGGTGTCGGCCAGCAGGAACACGTATCCGCCGTGGGCGATCCCGTGGCCGTTGACCATCGAGTCCGTCACGGTCATGCGCACTACGGCGGCCCCTTCGCCCTGCTCGAGCAGTTCGATGCCGAGCAGCCGGGAGGCCCGGTCCGCGGCGAACATGCGCTCCGCGGGCGCCGGAGTCGACTGCATGGCTTCCTTCATGCTGTGCACCACCTTGTCTACCGACCGAACATTCGGTTAGCGTGCGGCAAGGCCAAGTAATTCAAGCCGCGCCATCGGCTGTCAAGGGGTGAGCCACGCGCCGGCCGCGGCCCCGGGTGACGCCGCCCGCCGGGACGGCCGGCGCGCCTCCGATGCGGGTGACCGGCCCCGACCCGGCACTTGCCGGACCCCGGTGGCCTCGTCCTATCATGGTGCCGAACGAACGGTCGGTAGGGATAGGTGGTACGGATGACGGCTCAGCAGGCCGCCCCGGCGGGCACCGACGGCGCGCCGCCCGGACTCCAGGCGCACTTCGACGCGACGATCGCCCGGGACCAGCGCATCGAGCCCCGCGACTGGATGCCGGAGGGCTACCGCAGGACGCTGGTCCGGCAGGTGGCGCAGCACGCGCACTCGGAGATCATCGGCATGCAGCCGGAGGGCGAGTGGATCACGCGTGCCCCCTCGCTGCGCCGCAAGGCGATCCTGTTCGCCAAGGTGCAGGACGAGGCCGGCCACGGGCTCTACCTGTACTCGGCGGCCGAGACCCTCGGCGCCGACCGCGCGGACCTCACCGAGCGTCTGATCGAGGGGCGCCAGAAGTACTCGTCGATCTTCAACTACCCGACGCTGAGCTTCGCCGACGTCGGGGTGATCGGCTGGTTCGTGGACGGCGCGGCCATCTGCAACCAGGTGCCGCTGTGCCGGTCGTCGTACGGGCCGTACGCGCGCGCCATGGTGCGCATCTGCAAGGAGGAGTCCTTCCACCAGCGGCAGGGCTACGAGCTGCTGATGACGATGATGCGCGGCACGGACGCCCAGCGCGAGATGGTGCAGGACGCCGTGAACCGCTGGTGGTGGCCGTCCCTGATGATGTTCGGCCCGCCCGACGACGCCTCACCCAACTCCGCGCAGTCGATGGCCTGGAAGATCAAGCGGCACAGCAACGACGAGCTGCGCCAGCGCTTCGTCGACATGACCGTCCCGCAGGCCGAGAAGCTCGGCGTCACCCTGCCCGACCCGGAACTGCGCTGGAACGAGGAGCGCGGGCACCACGACTTCGGCACGCCCGACTGGGACGAGCTGATGCGCGTCATCAAGGGCGACGGGCCCTGCAACGCGGAACGGATCGAGCGGCGCCGGGCCGCTCACGAAGAGGGCGCCTGGGTGCGCGAGGCGGCCACCGCCCACGCCGCCAAGCAGGCGGAGCGCGCGAAGAAGGGAACGGCGGCATGACCTCCGAGAAGCACGGCTGGCCCCTGTACGAGGTGTTCGTGCGCGGCAAGCGCGGCCTCAACCACGTCCACGTCGGCTCGCTGCACGCCGCCGACGACGCCATGGCGCTCACCCACGCGCGCGACCTGTACACGCGGCGCAACGAGGGCGTGAGCATCTGGGTGGTGCGCTCCGAGCACATCGCCGCCTCCACCCGCGACGAGAAGGACCCCTTCTTCGCCCCCAGCGCCGACAAGGTGTACCGCCACCCCACCTTCTACGACATCCCCGACGACGTCCCCCACATCTAGGAGCAGGGCATGAGCGACGACCACGTCTACATGACCCTCGCCGAGGGACACGAGGACGACAGCCGGTGGGCCTACGGCACCGGCTTCGAGGACCCCCTGCACGGCGTGAGCACCGCCGTCCCGGACGGCGTCGACCGGGCCGAACTGGCCGCGCTCTGCCTGGCGCTGGCCGACGACGCCCTGGTCGGCGCCCAGCGCCTGGCCGAGTGGACCACCCGCGCCCCCGAGCTGGAGGAGGAGGTCGCGCTGGCCAACATCGGGCTCGACCTGCTCGGCCAGGCCCGCCTGCTGTACGCCCGGTGCGGCCAGGTCGACGGCACGGGACGCGGCGAGGACGCCTATGCCTACTTCCGCGACGCGGACGACTTCCGCAACGTGCGCCTGACCGAACTGCCCAACGGGGACTTCGCGTTCACCGTCGCCCGGCTGCTGGTGCTGGCCAGCTGGCGCCTGGCCCACTTCGAGCGGCTCGCCGGCACGGCCGACCCGGTGCTCGCCGCCATCGCCGCCAAGGGCGTGAAGGAGCTGACCTACCACCGGCAGTACGCGGCGGAGTGGGTCGTCCGGCTCGGCGACGGCACCGAGGAGTCCCACCGCCGGATGCGCGCCGGCCTCGACCAGGTGGCCGCTCACCTGGGCGAGCTGTTCGAGGCCCACGACGCGCAAACCGAGGTCCTCGCCGTGCTGAGGCAGGTCACCGAGGCGGCCGGCCTGCCCCTGCCGGACATACCACCGCACACGGCCGGCTCCGGCCGTGCCGGCGACCACACCGAACACCTCGCCCCGCTCCTCGCCGAGCTGCAGAGCGTGGCCCGCGCCCACCCGGAGGCGACATGGTGACCGTGCTCACCGACGCCCGGCGCGCCCGGCGCATCGCCGAGCAGGTGCCCGACCCCGAACTGCCCATGCTCACCCTCGCCGACCTCGGCGTGCTGCGGAACGTGACGGTGGCCGCCGACGGCACGGTCGTCGCCGATCTGACGCCGACCTACTCCGGCTGCCCGGCCATGTCCGAGATGCGGGCCGGCGTGGCGGCGCGGCTGAAGAACGCCGGTTACGAGCGCGTCGAGGTGCGCACGGTCCTCGACCCGCCCTGGACCACCGACTGGATCACCCCCGAGGGCCGCCGCAAGCTCGCCGCACACGGCATCGCACCGCCCGGGCCCGCACCGCGCCCGGCGAAGGGCCCCGTGCCGCTCACCCTGTCCACGACCCGCCGGGCGGTGCCCTGCCCGCGCTGCGGTGCGACCGACACGGAGGAGACCTCCCGGTTCGGCGCCACCTCCTGCAAGGCGCTCTGGCGCTGCCGCGCCTGCCGGGAACCGTTCGAGTACGTCAAGGAGATCTGATGGAGGACCTGATGGCCCCCGACGCCGCCGCTGCCGCCCCGGTGCGCCGGGTGCGCCGCCGCCCGGCCTTCCACGCCCTGAAGGTGGCCGCGGTGCAGCGGCTGTGCGACGACGCCGTGGCGGTGGCCTTCGACGTCCCCGCCGAACTGGCGGGGGAGTTCGCCTTCGCGCCCGGCCAGTCGCTCACCCTGCGGCGCGAGATCGACGGGCGGGACGAGCGGCGCTCCTACTCGATCTGCTCCCCGGTGGGCGCCCGGCCCCGCATCGGCGTGCGCGTGGTGCCCGGCGGCCTGTTCTCCTCCTGGCTCGTGAACGAGGTGAAGCCCGGCGACACCGTCGAGGTGATGGCCCCGACCGGCGCCTTCACCCCGGACCTGGCCACGCCCGGACACCACGTGCTGATCGCGGCCGGCTCCGGCATCACCCCGATGGTCTCCATCGCCGAGTCCGTGCTCGCCGCCGACGACCGCTCGCGCGTCACCCTCTTCTACGGCAACCGGCGCACCGACTCGGTCATGTTCGCCGACGAACTGGCCGACCTGAAGGACCTCTACCCCGCCCGCTTCCAGCTCGCGCACGTGCTCTCCCGCGAGCCGCGCGAGGCCGAGCTGCTGACCGGCCGCCTGGACGCCGAGCGGCTGGCCGCGCTCATCGACGGCCTGGTCGACGTCTCCGAGGCCGACCACTGGTGGCTGTGCGGCCCGCACGGCATGGTCCTGGACGCCCAGAAGGTCCTCTCCGGCCTCGGCGTGCCCGGCGACCGCGTCCACCAGGAGCTCTTCTTCGCCGGCGAGGAGCCCGCCCCCGTACGCCACGAGGAGCCCCGGGCCGACGGACCCGTCAGTCAGGTCACCGTCGTCCTGGACGGCCGCTCCACCACCTCCGCGCTCCCTCGCGGGGCCACGATCCTGGACTCCGCCGCCCGCGTCCGCCCCGACCTGCCCTTCGCCTGCAAGGGCGGCGTCTGCGGCACCTGCCGCGCCCGGATCACCGAGGGCGAGGCGGACATGCGGCGCAACTACGCGCTGGAGCCCGCCGAGGTCGACGCCGGCTATGTGCTCACCTGCCAGAGCCACCCGGTCTCGGAGACCCTGACCGTCGACTTCGACAGCTGAGAGCCGGCGGCCGGTACCGGCCGCCGCCTTCGGCACGCAGGATGCGCACAGTGGTGCCTACGGTATGTATCGGACACCACTGCTCGTAGGAAAGGCGTGCCATGAAGTTCGCAGTCATCGGCGGAACCGGGCTGATCGGGTCGCAGGTCGTGGCGAACCTGAAAGCGGCCGGACACCAGGCCGTACCGCACTCTCTGTCCACGGGCGTGGACATCATCACGGGCCAGGGGGTGGAGGGGGCCGTGGCCGGCGCCGACGTCGTCGTCAACCTGACGAACTCGCCGACCTTCGACGAGGCCTCGCTCGCCTTCTTCCGGACGTCGATGGACAACCTTGTCGCCGCGAGCGAGAAGGCCGGGGTCGGGCACTTCGTCATCCTCTCGATCGTCGGCGTCGATCGGGTGCCCGACATGGACTACTACCGGGCGAAGGTCCTGCAGGAGGACATCCTCAAGGCGGGGCCGATCCCCTACTCCATCGTCCGCGCCACGCAGTTCATGGAGTTCATGGACGCGACCCTGGCCATGAGCACCGAGGGCGACACCGTCCGCCTGCCCCGCACGCCGATCCAGCCGATCGCCGCCGCGGACGTGGCCGGCGCCGTCGCCGAGGTCGCCGCGGGCCCTCCGCTGAACGGCGTCCTCAACATCGGGGGCCCCGACGTCTACCCCCTCGACGAACTCGGCCGGATCACGGTGGCCGCCAAGGGCGACGGCCGCACCGTCGTCACCGACGACTCCGCCGGCCTGTTCGCGGCCGTGCCCGGCGACGCCATCACCGCCCCGGAGGGAGCCCGGATCGCCGCCACCCGCTACACCGACTGGCTCTCCTGAGGCAGCCGCCGACGCGGCCGGCCGGGGCACGTTCGGATGCCCCGGCCGTCCGCGTCGGTGCGGCGCCGGCCGCAGGTGATCACACCGCCGCGGCCGTGGTGCGGTAGAAGTCGGTGGCGGCGAGGGTCGCGGGGACGCCGAGTTCGGCGGCGACCGCGGTGATGGCCGCCTCGCCGACGGCGAGGTCGGCCTGGCCGTCGGTGGTGAAGTGCGGCGCGATGAAGGCGTCGTAGTGGGCTCGCGCCTCGTCCGCGGTCTGGCCGCCGAGGAAGGTCTGCATGTGCCGCACCGTGGTGTCCGGGTCGTGGCGGATCACCTGCAGGGCGCGCCGGTGGGCCCGCAGGACGGCCTGGACGGCGGGGTCGTCGGGGCTGATGTGGGTCGGATCGACGGCCAGGCCCACCGTGGGGATCCGGAAGTGGTCGCCGACCCAGGCCAGCACGTTCCAGCCGTACTCGGCGGCCACCGCCTCGGGCGCCATGGTGCTGCCGACGTAGGCGGCGTCGATGCTGCCCTCGCGCAGCCGGCGCAGGTCCAGACCGTAGTCGCCGGGTGCGCGGACGACGGTCCGGATGTCGTGGTCGGGGTCGAGTCCGGCCCCGCGCAGGACGATCCGGGCGAAGCACCCGGGTGCGGTGTGGGGGGCGTGCACGGCCAGCCGCCGGCCGGCGAGGTCGGTCAGGGATTCGATGCCGGGGCGGGCGAGGAACCAGAACAGCGGGCGGTGGGTGTTGACGTTGAGCGAGACCCAGGGGGTGCCGTCGGTCAGTCGTGTCAGCAGGGCCCGGCCGAGTCCGATGGTGGCGCAGCGGCGCAGCCGTTCGTCGGGCCAGGCGCAGCCGTCCCGCAGGGCGACGTGGACGCCCTCGTCGGCGTAGAAGTCCTGCTGGTCGGCGATGTAGGCGGCCAGCTCCTCGTGCAGGCCGCGCCCGACGTAGGCGAGATCGATCGTGTGCATGAACGTCTTCCTTGATGGTGTGCGGGACAGCAGGGCTCAGTCCATGGCCATGCCGCCGTTGACCGCGGCGGTGGTGCCGGTCATGAAGGAGGTGTCCTCGGCTGCGTAGAAGGCGACCGCCTGGGCGACGTCGGCGGGGTGGGCCAGGCGGCCCAGGGGGGTGGCGGCGATCTGCCGTGCCCGGGTGGCGTCGTCGAGGACGTCGTCGGCGATGCGGGACTCGACGGGGCCGGGGGCGACGGTGTTGACGGTGATGCCCTGGGGCCCGAGTTCCTGGGCGAGGTAGCGGGCGAACTGTTCGAGGGCGGCCTTGGCGACGCCCAGGGCGATCATGCGGGCGCGGGGGCGGCGGCTGAGGCCGGTGCCGATGTAGACGATGCGGCCCCAGCCCTGCTCGCGCATGTGGGGCAGCACGGCCTTGGTGACGGCGAACGCGGCGTGCATCTCGGCGTCGAGTTTGCCGCCCAGTTCCTCCCAGGTGATGTCGGTGAAGGGTTTGACGGCGTAGGGGATGAGCGCGTTGTGGACGAGGACGTCGACGCCGCCCCAGTCCTGCTGCACCTGTTCGGTCATGCGGTGGACGGCGGTGGTGTCGCGGACGTCGGCCTGGACGGCCATGGCCCGGCCGCCGGCGGCCTCGATGTCGGCCACGACCTGGTCGGCGGCGCTGGTGTTGCGCAGATAGTTGACCACCACGCGCATTCCGCGTGCGGCCAGCAGCCGTGCGGTGGCCGCGCCGATCCCGCTGCTGGCCCCGGTCACCAATGCCACCCTGCCGGTTGTCCCGGTCATGAGCCCACCTCTCGACCCTCGAGAACTCGGAAAACCCCGTTGGTTTCCTGGGGCCGATGCTGCACCTCGGCGGGGTGAGAGACCGGGCGGTGAGGCGAATCACCCGGGTGAATCGCCTCGGCCGGCGGAATCAATCTCGTGCTCCATGAGGAAGCGGGTGAGCTCGACGCGCGAGTTGATGCCCAGCTTCGTGAAGACGTGCCGCAGATGTGTGTTCACCGTGTGCACCGAAAGGAACAGCCGTTCGGCGATGGCGCGGTTGGTGAGCCCCTCCGCGACCAGGGGGACGACGCGAAGCTCCGATTCGGACAGACTGTCCCACCCGGAGGTCGCGGTGGACCTCCGCGGGCTTCCGGAGGGTCGCACCCCCAGCCTGCTCATGCTCTGCCGCACCCGGTCGTGGTCCCTCGCCGCACCGCACCGCTGCAGCAGGCTCTGCGCCTCCCGCAGATGAGCGACGGCCGCCGGAACGGCGTCACCGCTGCCCAGAGCGTTGCCGAGGTCTTCCAGGGCATCCGCCAGCGCCAGGGCGCGAGGGCCTTGGTGGTAGAGCCGGACCGCCTCCTCGAGCAGGTCCGGGCGGCTCTCGACGAGGCCGCGGACATGCGCGTCGACGGCCCGGACCACCGTCTGACCGCCGTCCTCTCCCACGATGTGCTCCAGGACCTTCTGGACCGCCGCTGCCGCCTCCCGGTCCCCGCCGCGCAGCGCGACCCGCACCAGCCGCGGCCAGTGGCCGGGAGGAACGGCCAGCAGCCACTGCGGACCCGCGCCGTAGCGGCGGCCGAGCTCGGCGGCTTCCTGGCAGCGGTTCTCCGCGTCGAGCAGGACGGCCTCGGCCAGCGTCAGCCACGGGCCGTAGGGCGGGTGTTCGAAGGAGGCCGACGACCGGGCCGCCTGCAGATGCGCCCGGGCGCGGGACAGATCCCCCTGCCGCACGGCGACGTCCGTGAGCACCGAGCGCGCCAGCGGCACCGCCCGTGTGACCTCCAGCTCCTCCGCCACCGCCAGGCAGGCCTCCGCCTCGACGACCGCGTCGTCCAGGGCGCCCCGTTCGAGCAGGGCGCAGGCCCGCTGCGCGTGCCAGTACGGAAGCGACCACCCCAGACCCAGGGTCTCCGCCTGCCGCTGCCCGTCGCGCAGACAGCGCTCGGCGTCGTCGAGACGGTCCGTGGCGGTCAGGACCGTGGACAACCACAGAGCGGGTACCCGGGGCGGCCGCAGCCTGAGGCTGTGCGGCTCGGCGTGGGTACGGCGCGTCGCCTGCTCGGCGAACCCGAGGGCCTGCGACAACCGGCCGTGGTAGAAGGCGAGTTGGGACTGGAAAACCATGGCGCTGACCACGGTCGCGGTGTCCCCGCTCCGGTAGGAGGCCTCGAGCAGCACATCGCTGGTCTCCTCGGCCCGCGCCGGCTCGCCCATCGCCACGAGGCCGGAGCCCTGCGTCTTGAGCAGCTGGGTGCGCAGATCCTCCGGCAGGTCCGGCAGCTCCAGAGCGGCGCCGGTGTGGGCGATCGCCGTCGCGTCGTCCCCGGCCGCCTGGTGGACCTCGGCCGCGACGAGGTGCAGGGTCGCCTGGCGGGCGGGGGCCGGATCCTCCGACAGCAGGGCGTTCACCAGCCGCAGAGCCTCGTTGACCCGGCGCGTCCCACTCAGCTGGTAGGCCGCCTCCGTCAGCAGGTCGACCCTGCGGGGATCGCTCGGCGGCAGCCGGTCCGCCGCGTCGACGGCCAGATCGGCGGCGGCCTCCGGGACCGTGGCACCCATGTCCCGGACCACCTCGCAGAGGGTCCGCATGGCCTCCGGGTCGAGTGGCCCACCGCCCAGGACGACATGGCGGATCACTTCCGCGGAGGGGACGCCGGCGGCGCTCAGCACCTCGCCCGCCTCCCGGTGCAGGGCGGACCGCGCCGGCTGCGGCAGTTCGTCGTACACGGCACGCCGCACCAGATCGTGCCGGAAGGCGAGCCGGTCGCCCTCCGCCGCGAGGAGCCCGGCATCCAGAGCCGCGCCGACCGCGGGGAGCAGAGGTCCGACCCGGCTGCCGAGCATGCGAGCGGCCGTGGCGAGGTCGAACCTCCTGCCCAGCACCGAGCCGATCCGCAGCAGCTGCATGGCATCCTCGGGCAGCGCTCCGAGCCGCCGGAGCACACCCCTGCGGAAGTCCGCGGGGATCGGCGGACTGCCCGCCGACTGTTCCAGTCCGCCCGACTTCTCCAGGGAACGCAGCAGCTCGATGACGAGGAACGGGTTGCCGTGGGCGTCCCGGAGCAGCGGAGTGAGCGCGGCGTCGGGGGCACGGCCCAGGACGTCCTCGGCGATCTGCGTGACCGCCCGGGTGCTCAGGGGCCGCAGGACCAGGCGGCGGGCCCCGTTGTCCTCCAGGTAGTCGCTCACGCGGCCGGCCGACGGCCGCCCGCTCCCGGACTGCATGCCGACCACCCACAGAATCGGCGAGTCGGCCAGCCGCACCGGCAGCGCGCGCAGCGCCGACAGGGTGGCCGGGTCCGCCCACTGGGCGTCATCGGCCACGACCGACACCGGCGCCCGGCGCGCCCGGCGTTCGAGCAGGTCGGCGACGCGGTCGAGCAGCCAGGCGGGCCGGTCGGCGAGATCCTCCGGCGTCCCGCCCCGAGGGGTGCCGTCGGCGGCATGGAGCGCCGCCGGCAGCGCCGAGCGCGAGGCGTACTGGTCGAGCTCGTCGGCGTCGAGCCGGACCACGTCGAAGCCCGCCTCGCACCCGAGCCGCGTGCTTTCCTGCAGGATCCTCGTCAGGCCCAGACCCGGCGCGGCCTCGACGAGCACACAGGCTCCGCGCCCGGCCCGTACCGACGCGTGTGCGTCGCGGAGGGCGGCGAGCTCGCGGTCGCGACCGCGCACGGGGAGAACCGTCATCGCACAGGGCCCGGGGAAGGAGGCGCTTCGCTGATCCGGCGGTTCCGCATACGTCCAGCATGACCTATCGGCCCGGTCCGGGCGGCACCGGGGCGGCCGGTTTCACCCGGGTGAAAGGCGCTCTGCCGGGGCCGGGGCCGGAACGTTGATCCCGCCGGTGGCAA
>NZ_JBLEBI010000163.1:0-15632 GCF_047340315.1 Streptomyces sp. AF1A | reverse complement strand
GGCTCGCCGACGCGGTCACCGCGGGTCTGGACGGCATGGAGGTGCCGCTGCGCGTGGCGGTGATGGGGTGTGTGGTCAACGGTCCTGGGGAGGCCCGTGAGGCCGACCTCGGAGTTGCCTCAGGCAACGGAAAGGGTCAGATCTTCGTCAAGGGCGAGGTCGTCAGGACCGTGCCCGAGTCGAAGATCGTGGAGACCCTCATCGAGGAGGCCCAGAAGCTCGCCGAGCAGATGAAGTGAGTCCAGGCAAGGCACGGACCGAGAGGGGGCCCAGCGTGACGATTCTGGAGACGATCCGGCAACCACGCGACCTGAAGGCGCTGTCCGAGGCGGAACTCGGGGAACTGTCCGAGGAGATACGCGAGTTCCTGATCCATGCGGTGTCGAGGACCGGCGGTCATCTCGGGCCCAATCTGGGGGTGGTGGAACTCTCCATCGCGCTCCACCGGGTCTTCGAGTCGCCGGTCGACCGCATTCTGTGGGACACCGGCCACCAGAGCTATGTGCACAAGCTTCTGACTGGACGTCAGGACTTCTCCAAGCTGCGGGGCAAGGGGGGCCTGTCCGGGTATCCCTCCCGGGAGGAGTCCGAGCACGACGTCATCGAGAACAGCCACGCCTCCACCGCCCTGGGCTGGGCGGACGGCCTCGCCAAGGCCAACCAGGTGCTGGGGGAGAAGGGCCACGTGGTCGCGGTCATCGGCGACGGTGCCCTGACCGGCGGCATGGCCTGGGAGGCACTGAACAACATCGCGGCCGCCAAGGACCGCCCGCTGATCATCGTCGTCAACGACAACGAGCGCTCCTACGCCCCCACCATCGGCGGCCTCGCCAACCACCTGGCGACCCTGCGCACGACCGACGGCTACGAGAGGGTGCTGGCCTGGGGCAAGGAGGTGCTCCTGAAGACGCCCGTGGTCGGCGGCACGCTCTACGAGTCGCTGCACGGCGCGAAGAAGGGCTTCAAGGACGCCTTCGCCCCGCAGGGCATGTTCGAGGACCTGGGCCTGAAGTACGTCGGCCCGATCGACGGCCACGACATCGGCGCCGTGGAGTCGGCGCTGCGCCGCGCGAAGCGCTTCCACGGCCCGGTCCTGGTCCACTGCCTCACCGAGAAGGGCCGCGGCTACGAGCCCGCCCTCGCCCACGAGGAGGACCACTTCCACGCCGTCGGCGCGATGGACCCGCTGACCTGCGAGCCGCTCGCGCCGTCCAAGGGGCCGTCCTGGACCTCGGTGTTCGGCGACGAGATCGTGCGGATCGGCGAGGAGCGCGAGGACGTCGTCGCCATCACGGCGGCCATGCTGCACCCGGTCGGCCTCGGCGCGTTCGCCGAGCGCTTTCCCGACCGGGTGTGGGACGTGGGCATCGCCGAACAGCACGCGGCCGTCTCCGCGGCCGGCCTCGCCACCGGCGGACTGCACCCGGTCGTCGCCGTGTACGCCACGTTCCTCAACCGCGCCTTCGACCAGCTGCTGATGGACGTCGCCCTGCATCGCTGCGGGGTCACCTTCGTGCTGGACCGGGCCGGCGTCACCGGCGTCGACGGGCCGTCGCACAACGGCATGTGGGACATGTCCGTGCTCCAGGTCGTCCCCGGGCTCAGGATCGCCGCCCCGCGCGACGCCGACCAGCTGCGCGCCCAGCTGCGCGAGGCCGTCGCGGTGGACGACGCGCCCACGATGATCCGCTTCCCGAAGGAGTCCGTCGGCCCGCGCATTCCCGCCGTCGACCACGTGGGCGGCATGGACGTGCTGTTCCGGGCCGAGCGTCCCGAGGTCCTGCTGGTCGCCGTGGGCGTGATGGCGCCGGTGTGCCTGCAGGCCGCGGAGCTGCTGGCGGCGCGCGGCATCGGGTGCACGGTGGTGGACCCCCGCTGGGTCAAGCCGGTCGACCCCGCCCTGCCCGGCCTCGCCGCCGAGCACCGCCTGGTGGCCGTCGTGGAGGACAACAGCCGTGCCGCCGGGGTGGGTTCGGCCGTGGCGCTGACGCTGGGCGACGCCGACGTGGACGTGCCGGTACGGCGCTTCGGCATCCCGGAGCAGTTCCTCGCGCACGCCAAGCGCAGCGAGGTGCTGGCCGACATCGGCCTCACGCCCGTCGAGATCGCCGGGCGGATCAGCGCGAGCCTGGCCGCCGGGGACGCGGACGGTACAGTCAAGGAGAGTGAATGACCACCGAGTTCGACCTCGGCGCCCTGCTCGCCGAGCGCGGAGCCGAGCGCTACGAGCTGCACACGAAGTACCTGAACCCGCAGCTCCCGCGCATGCTGCGCACCATCGGCTTCGACAAGGTCTACGAGCGTGGTGAGGGCGCCCACTTCTTCGACGCGGAGGGCAACGACTACCTGGACATGCTCGCCGGGTTCGGGGTGATGGGCCTCGGCCGCCACCACCCGGTGGTCCGCAAGGCGCTGCACGACGTCCTGGACCTGGACCTCGCCGACCTCACCCGCTTCGACTGCCAGCCGCTGCCCGGCCTGCTCGCGCAGCGGCTGCTGACCCACAGCCCGCACCTGGACCGGGTGTTCTTCGGCAACAGCGGCACCGAAGCGGTCGAGACCGCCCTGAAGTTCGCCCGGTACGCCACCGGCAGGCCCCGCGTCCTGTACTGCGAGCACGCCTTCCACGGCCTGACCACCGGCTCGCTGTCGGTGAACGGCGAGAGCGGCTTCCGCGAGGGCTTCGCCCCGCTGCTGCCCGACACCGCCGTGCCCCTCGGCGACCTCGACGCCCTGGCCCGGGAGCTGAAGAAGGGCGACGTGGCCGCCCTGATCGTCGAGCCGATCCAGGGCAAGGGCGTGCACGAGGCCCCGCCCGGCTATCTGCGGGCCGCGCAGGAGCTGCTGCACAAGCACAAGGCGCTGCTCATCGCCGACGAGGTGCAGACCGGCCTCGGCCGCACCGGCGACTTCTACGCCTACCAGCACGAGGACGGCGTCGAACCCGACCTGGTGTGCGTCGCCAAGGCGCTCTCCGGCGGCTACGTCCCCGTCGGCGCCACCCTGGGCCGTGACTGGATCTTCAAGAAGGTCTACTCCTCCATGGACCGGGTGCTGGTCCACTCGGCGAGCTTCGGCTCCAACGCCCAGGCGATGGCGTGCGGGCTCGCCGTGCTGTCGGTCATGGAGAACGAGCAGATCGTCGCCGGCGTGCGCGCCACCGGCGAGCTGCTCAAGTCCCGGCTGACCGCGCTGATCGACACGTACGAACTGCTCGCGGACGTCCGCGGCCGGGGCCTGATGATCGGCATCGAGTTCGGCCGGCCGTCCTCGCTGAAGCTGCGCAGCCGGTGGACCATGCTGCAGGCCGCGCGCAAGGGGCTGTTCGCCCAGATGGTCGTCGTGCCGCTGCTGCAGCGGCACCGGATCCTCACCCAGGTCTCCGGAGACCATCTGGAGGTGATCAAACTCATCCCGCCGCTCGTCATCGACGAGGCCGACGTGGACCGGTTCGTGGACGCCTTCACGGCGGTCATGGACGACGCCCACAGCGGCGGCGGCCTGATGTGGGACTTCGGCAAGACACTGATCAAGCAGGCGGTGGCCAATCGCTGATCAGACGCCGAGCACGGGGAGGAGCGCGTGGACGACGACGAGCGCGTACGCCAGCGTGAGCACGCCCAGGACGGTCCCCGTGACGGCGATCCACCGCCTGCCGATGCCGCGGCCCGCGTAGTGGACGCCCATGAGGCCGAAGGCGACGGCGAGGCCGCCGCCGAGGACCATCAGGGGAACCATGAGCAGCGTCAGCCGCGGCACGAAACCCGTCGCCGCCGTCAGCCCCAGGAACAGTGAGACGGCGCCGAGGGCGGCGGCGGGTGTGTCGTGGCAGTCGGCCGGAGCGCTTGCGGGCATGCGGGTCCCCCTGGTTTTGAACGCGTTCAATTCCTAGGGGCAGCCTAGCAAGCCGGGGGTGATCCGGGGTGCCCACCGCTTTTGCCTGTGAGGCAAGAAATTTGCCTCCAGGGCAATGTTCGGGCTGAATGGAGGCATGAACGCCTCAGACGCCGCGCCCGCGGCGGGCGAGGGCGACGACCTGCCCGTCGTCGCGCCGCAACTGCGCGCCCAGCGCCGGGGGGCCGGCCTCACACTGGAGGCCGCGGCACGAGCCGCCGGCCTCTCACCGGCGCATCTGTCGCGCCTGGAGACCGGGCAGCGGCAACCCTCGCTGCCGCTGCTGCTCTCGCTCGCCCGGATCTACGGTACGACCGTCTCCGAGCTGCTCGGCGAGACGGTCGCCGACCGCAACGCGATCGTGCGGTCCGCCGACATGGAGCCGACCCGAGCGGGCGGCTGGACCTACTTCCAGGCCGGTGCGCCCGGCCGCGGCATGCAGGCCCTGCGCGTGCGCGTGCCGTACGGCTCGCAGGGCGACATCGTGCGCGTCCATCCGGGCGAGGAGTGGCTGTACGTCCTGACGGGGCGGCTGCGCCTGCGCCTCGGCGACACCGCGCACCTGCTCGCGCCCGGCGACAGCGCGCACTTCGACTCGCTCACCCCGCACCGCCTCGTCGCCGAGGACCGGGGCGGCGTCGAGCTGCTGTTCGTCCACACCCTGCTGCAGAGCCCCATGGCCGCGCTGTGCCTGGGACCCCTGACCGGAGAGCTGCCATGAGTGACTTCGAGACCAAGTTCCCGCGATCCCTGTGGATCCGGCTGATCATCTACATCGCCGTCGGCCATCTCCTGGCCGCCTTCCTCTACCTGCTCTTCGCGATCGGCGGCAAGGGCTGACCCCGCTCAGTCCAGCAGGCGCGCCCGCAGCCGCTCCCGGGTCTGCGGGGTGAGCCGGAGCCCCTGCTCCAGGTAGGTGTCCACGCCGCCCCAGGTCTCCTCGATGCTCCCGAAGGCCGCCGCCAGATACTCGGCGCGAGCGTCGAAGAGCGGGCTGAGCAGCTCCATCACCTCGGGGGTGTACGCCGTCGCCGGGCTGCCGTTGCGGTGGACCTTGTAGCGGCGGTGCTTGGCGTTGGACTCCAGGTAGTCGGCGACGATCGCGTCGCGCTCCACACCCACGGCGAGCAGCGTGACCGCTATCGAGATGCCCGCGCGGTCCTTGCCGGCCGCGCAGTGCATCAGCGCGGGCACGCTGTCCTCGGCGAGCGCGTGCAGCACCCGGGAGTGCTCGGCGGTGCGCTCCTTGACGATCTTGCGGTACGAGGTGACCATCCGGGCCGCCCCCTGGCCGTCGTCGAGGATCGCGCGCAGCTGGTCGACGTCGCCGTCGCGGACCATCTTCCAGAACTCCGCGCCGTCGGCCGGGTCGCTCAGCGGCAGGTTCACATTGCGCACCCCGGGCAGTTCGACGTCCGGGCCCTCGAGCCTGTGGTCGGCCGCGTTGCGGAAGTCGAAGATCGTGTGCAGGCCCAGGGAGGCGAGGAAGGCCGCGTCCTCCTCGGTCGCGTGCGCCAGATGCCCGCTGCGGAACAGCACGCCGTGCCGCACGCGCCGGCCGTCCACGGTCGGCAGCCCGCCCACATCACGGAAATTGCGCACTCCGGCCAGCTCCGGCTCGGTCGACGGGACCTGCTGCGTCACGGGGGCTCCTCCCGGTCGGCCCCGCCGTCGCGGCTCGTCGGCGGGCGCTGCGTCGACGATACGACATTGATTTCCACGGGCAATGAGTTGTCCACAGGCATTGTCACCTGGGGCCACAGGGCCTGATGATGTTCGCACTTGAGCGGATCTGTTGTTACCTGTGAGGTCTCGATGGTGGACATAGCCGAAGACGGTCGTACGTGGCTCCTGTCGGGGCCGGCCAGCAGTTACGCCCTGCATCTCACCGACGCGGACGAGCTGCTGCACCTCCATTGGGGCCCGCGGATCGCGCTCGCGGACGCCGAGGCCCTGGCGGTGGCCCCGCTGCCCGGCTACTGGCCGTTCGAGTCCCCCCTCGACGGTCGCGAGGAGTACCCGGTCGAGGGCGGCCCGCGCTTCGTGCGCCCCGCCCTGTCCGTGCGCACGCGGGAGCGGCGCGGCACGCAGTGGCGCTTCGTGTCGCAGGACACCGAGGACGGGGAGCTGCGGCTGCGGTTCGACGACGACGGGCTCGCGATCACCCTGCAGTACCGGATGCGCGGCGACGTCGTCGAGCGCCGGGTGACCGTGGAGAACGGCGGGCACGTGCCCGTGGAGCTGCTGCGCGCCGACGCGGCCACCTGGACCCTGCCCGACCGCGAGGGCTGGCGACTGTCCCAGCTGCACGGCCGCTGGGCCGCCGAGTCCCGGCTCACCCGGGCGCCGCTCACCTACGGCGAGAAGGTGATCGGCAGCCGCCGCGGGCACACCGGCCACCAGCACCTGCCCTGGGTGGCCCTCGACACCGACGCCACCGAGGAGCACGGCGAGGTGTACGGCTGCGCGCTCGGCTGGTCCGGCTCCTGGCGCATCTCGGTCGCCCAGCTCCCGGACGCCCGCGTGCAGATCACGGGCGGCGCCGGCCACGACGACTCGGGCCTGCTGCTCCTTCAGCCCGGGGAGTCGTACACCACGCCGGTCTTCGCCGGTCTGTGGAGCGGGGACGGCTTCGGCGGCGCCAGCCGCACCTGGCACGCCTACCAGCGCGCCCACGTCGTCCCGGACGCCGAGCGGGACCGTCCGGTGCTCTTCAACTCCTGGGAGGCGACGAACTTCGACATCTCCGAGGAGCAGCAGACCGCCCTGGCGCGCCGGGCCGCCGCGATCGGCGTCGAACTGTTCGTGGTCGACGACGGCTGGTTCGGCGCCCGCACCAGCGACCGCGCCGGCCTCGGCGACTGGACCCCGAACCCCGACCGCTTCCCGCACGGCCTGAAGCCCCTCGCCGACCAGGTGCACGACCTCGGCATGCAGTTCGGCATCTGGGTCGAACCCGAGATGGTCAACCAGGACAGCGAGCTGTACCGCGCCCACCCCGACTGGGTGCAGTACCGGACAGGACGCGACCGGACGGAGTTCCGCCATCAGCTGGTGCTGAACCTCGCCCGTGAGGACGTCCAGGAGTACCTGTGGGAGCAGCTGGACGCGCTGCTCTCCAGCGCCCCGATCGACTACGTGAAGTGGGACTTCAACCGCTGCTTCAGCGACGCCGGCTGGCCCGGGGAGCCGTACCCGCAGCGGCTCTGGGTGGACCACGTCCGCGCCCTGTACGCCCTGCTGGACCGGCTGCGGGCCGCCCATCCCGGGGTGGCCTTCGAGTCCTGCTCGGGCGGCGGCGGCCGGATCGACCTGGGTGTGATGAGCCGCACCGACCAGGTGTGGACCTCCGACAACACCGACCCGCTGGACCGGCTCGCCATCCAGCACGGCTTCAGCCAGATCCACCCGGCCCGGGTCATGGCCGCCTGGGTCACCGACAGCCCGAACGTTCAGCTCAACGGCAGGGTCAGCTCGCTGCGGTTCCGCTTCGTCAGCGCCATGTCGGGCGTCCTCGGCGTCGGCGGCGACCTCACCGAGTGGAGCGAGGGGGAACTGGCCGAGGCCCGGCGGTGGGTGGAGCTGTACAAGGAGATCCGTCCGGTCGTCCAGCGCGGCGACCAGTACCGGCTGCTGCCCCCGACGGGCGGCCTGAGCGCCGTCCAGTACCTCCTGGGCGACGAGGCCGTGGTCCTCGCCTGGCTCCAGGCGCAGAGCTACGGCGAGCCCGCGCCGGCGGTGCGGCTGCGCGGCCTCGACCCGACGGCGTCGTACGAATGCCGCGAAACAGGCGAAGTGCACCGGGGTGCGGTTCTGCTGCACCACGGGCTGCGCACCGGGCTCAAGGGCGACCTGGATGCGACGGTCGTCCGGCTGCGCCGCATCTGAGCCGCCTGTCCGAATTGACGGCTTAATTCCAACTCAGTGCGTAATAAGGGAGCATGGCGGGATGGGGCGTGAGAAAGGTCATATCCGTGACCGTGCGTCGCGCGTCATGTCCACGTAATTCCGGTGCGGGAAAAGGGAATTCGCTGAGTGAACGGGCGGGAATTCACGGAGTGTGACGGTGAATTCCCGCCTTTGGATCTCCATGCCGGGAACGCCGTGAACCGGGTGCTTGTTTCAGCGCCTCCCGCTCCCTTACGTTCGGCCCGAATCCGGACGGAACGCCGAATCCTGCCGCCGCCCGGAGCCCCACACACTTGACCCGTGTTCGGCAGGAGCGGGGGACCCACCAGGTACCACTGCCTGTCCGGTCTCCGCGACAGGCTCGGGGTGAAGCCGCGCACCGCGCGGCCGGACATCTCCAGTCCGAACCCGACAGCTGACCTCGCAGGCGTCGGAGAGGAATGCGCCATGCCCGCCAAGGGAAAGCACCGACGTCCCAAGACCCCGCGTTTTTCCCGCTCCATTGCCGCCGCCGGAACCGGCGGCGCCGCGCTGGCCCTCCCGCTCATAGGGGCCACCGGGGCGCACGCGGCCACCCCCGCCCAGCCGGTTTCCGGAAAGGCCGTCCAGTCCCTTGCGGTCGCCGTGAAGAAGCCGGTCGCCCAGGCGCATTCGACCCTGCGCACCTACACGGTGAAGTCCGGCGACTGCCTTTCGACGATCGCCTACGAGCAGCACGTCCGCGGCGGCTGGCAGCGGCTCTACGAGGACAACCGGCAGGCCGTCGGCGACGACCCGTCGCTGGTCCACCCGGGCCTGAAGCTCACCCTCGACGGTCAGGCCGCCCCGGCCCGCACCGCGCCCGCCGCCCCGGAGCCCTCCTCGGAGAGCTCGCAGTCCCGCTCGGGCGCCTCGCAGGACTCCGGCACCCACGCGACGCCGTCGGCCCCGTCCGCCGGCGCCGCCGACACGCACGCCACCTCCACCGGCTACACCCTCCCGGTGACCGGCGCCACCATCGGCACCGGCTACGGCGTGGCCGGCATCCACTGGTCCAGCGGCCACCACACGGGCGTCGACTTCGTCGTCCCGACCGGCACCCCGGTCAAGGCCGTCGCCGCGGGCACCGTCGTCACCGCGGGCTGGGGCGGCGCCTACGGCAACCAGGTCGTCATCAGGCTGAACGACGGCCACTACGCCCAGTACGGCCACCTCTCCCAGCTCTCCGTCTCGGCCGGCCAGACCGTGACCGAGGGGCAGCAGATCGGCCTGTCCGGCGCCACCGGCAACGTCACCGGCCCGCACCTGCACTTCGAGATCCGCACCACGCCGGACTACGGCTCGGACATCGACCCGGTCGCCTACCTCCGCGAACACGGCGTCACCGTCGGCTGACGGGCCGCCGGCCGCCCCGAACCACCTTCCTGACACGCACACCGAAGGCCGGACCCCGATCCCCGGGGCCGGCCTTCGGTGTGCGTGGCGGACCGGTGTGCCGGCCCTCTGTGCACGGCCCGGCCGACCGGCCGTCAACAGCCCTGGCGGTGGCCGTATTCCTGGAACGCGGGCCCAACGGGAGTGGTTCTTCTCACCGGTCGTCAACCCCTGCCTACGGTCGCGTAGGTCACACCCGAAGGTGAATCATGGTCCGACGTGGCAGACGATTCGAAGAATGACAACAGATCAGTGATCGGGTCGTACGTGGCGGTGGGGGACAGCTTCACCGAGGGGGTCGGCGACCCCGGCCCCGACGGCGCCTTCGTGGGCTGGGCCGACCGGCTCGCGGTCCTGCTCGCCGACCGGCGGCCCGAGGGCGACTTCCAGTACACCAATCTCGCCGTGCGCGGAAAGCTGCTGGACCAGATCGTGGCCGACCAGGTGCCGCAGGCCGTCGAACTCGCACCGGACCTGGTCTCCTTCTGCGCCGGCGGCAACGACATCATCCGCCCCGGTACCGACCCCGACGAGGTCGCCGAGCGCTTCGAGCGGGCCGTGGCCCGGCTGACCGGGGCCGCCGGCACGGTCCTGGTGACCACCGGCTTCGACACCCGCGGCGTCCCCCTGCTCAAGCATCTGCGCGGCAAGATCGCCACCTACAACGGGCACGTGCGCGCCATCGCCGACCGGTACGGCTGCCCCGTGCTCGACCTGTGGTCGCTCAAGTCCGTGCAGGACCGCAGGGCCTGGGACAGCGACCGGCTGCACCTCTCGCCCGAGGGGCACACGCGCGTGGCGCTGCGGGCCGGCCAGGCCCTCGGCCTCGACGTGCCGGCCGACCCCGAGCAGGCGTGGCCTCCGCTGCCGCCCAGGGGCACTCTGGAGGTCCGCCTGGACGACGTCCACTGGGCCCGCGAGCACCTCGTCCCCTGGATCGGCCGCCGGCTGCGCGGCGAGTCCTCGGGCGACCACGTCACCGCGAAGGGCACCCTGTCCCCGGACGACATCAGGACGCGCATCGCTTCCGTGGCCTGATGCGGTCCCGGCGAGTGTGCGTCCGTGCCGCGTCGCGTGGTGCGGGGGCGCGCGGGTCTTACGGGTTTCGTCCGGCCGGGGTCTTGTGGTCCACGGCCGGACGGGCAGGGCGTGCATCGCCTTCGTGGCCTGATCCAGCCCCGCCGAGCGTGCTCCCGCACCGCGCGGGGGCACGCTCGTCTCACCGCTCTCGTCCGGTCAGGGCCTTGCGGTCCACGCCGATTTCCCGGGCGAGCGCCTCGTCCACCCACTCCCGGGCCCGGGCCCGCGGCACTGCCCCCGGATACGAGGTCAGCTGCACGGCGAGGCCGTCCAGCAGCGCGGTCAGTCGCAGCGCGGAGCCCGCCGGGTCGGCGCACGCGAACTCGCCCGCCGCCACACCCTCGGCGATGACCTCGGCGATCGCGGCCTTCCACTGCCGGTCCAGGTCCCGGGTGACCTCCCGCAGCGCGGGCTCGCGCAGCGCCACCGCCCAGCCCTCGATCCACAGCCGCCAGCCCTTGGCCTGACCGGTCGGCGCGTACCAGCGCACGGCGGCCCGCAGCCGGCGCAGCGCGGAGGTCCGCCGCCCCAGCAGCCCGCGCAGGTGGGCGAGATCGTCCTGGGCCGCGTAGGTGAACGCGGCGGCCACCAGCTTCTCCTTCGTCGAGAAGTGGTACAGCACCAGCGCGTTGCTCACCCCGAGTGCCGCGGCCACGTCGGCGATCCTGACCGCCGCCACGCCCCGCGCCTCGATCTGCTCGATGGCGGCCCGCAGCAGCTCTTCCCGCCGCTCCGCCACGCTCAACCGCACTCTCGCCACGCGGTCACCCTAACGGGTCCCAACGGCGGCGCCGAGGGGCGCGGTTCGCCCCCGCCGACGCCTGAGCCCGCGACGCGACCGGCCGGCACACCAGGTCATGCGGCGCCCACCGCACCGGCGCCGCGCGGCCGACAGGTCAGGGGCGGATGCAGTGCGGCCGCGGCAGGCACGCCGGTGCCGTCAGCGGTACCACCCGAAGCGTTCCGCGATCACCGGCAGCCGGTCGGTGACCAGGGCGTGGGCGGCCGCGCGCGGGGTCGTCCCGTCGGCTTCCGCGCGGTCGAGCACCAGGTCGATCAGGGCGCGCATCGAGCGCCGGATGTGCGCGAACGCCTCGTCGGCGTCGGCGCCGATGTCGCCGAACAGGGTCCACCACCACCAGGCGTTCGTCGCCGAGTTGACCACCACGTCCGGCAGCACCGTCACGCCGCGCGCCGCGAGCAGCGCCTCCGCCTTCGGCAGGACGGGCATGTTGGCGGCCTCGACGATCCAGCGGGCGCCGATCGCTTCCTGGCCCTCGACGTCGATCGCGTACGACACGGCGGCCGGCACCAGCACCTCCGCGTCCGCCGACAGCCAGGCGTCGCCGGGCAGTTCGCGGTCGCCGGGGCGCAGCGCCGACCGGTCGACGGTGCCGTAGGCGTCGCGTGCGGCGAGCAGCGACTCGACGTCGAGGCCCGCCGGGTTCGCGATCGTGCCCTTGATGTCGGCGACGGCGACCACCGTGAGTCCGGCCCGCGTGAGGAAGCGCGCGGTGGCCCCGCCCATCGTGCCGAAGCCCTGCACGGCGACCCGGGTGCCCCGGTACGGCACCGCCGCCCGGTCCAGCGCCGCGAGCACCGACTCGGCGACGCCGCAGCCGCCGGCCAGTTCGTCGAGGCCGATGCCGTCCACGTCCACCGCGAAGGCGTCCGCGAGCCGCCGGCGGGCCGTCGCCTCGTCGTCCAGCAGCGGGTACACCGCCTGGATGGAGGAGACGAGGCCCGCCTCGGCCGCGGCCCGGTCGACCAGGTCCTGGGTGAGCCCCAGGTCCTCGCCGGTGGTCCAGAAGCTCTCGATGTACGGCCGCATGGCGCGCAGATAGCGCACGAGCAGCCCGTACGCCTCCGGGGCCTGCGGGTCGCAGTCGATGCCGCCCTTGGCGCCGCCGAGGGGGACGTAGCGGCCCGCGGGGTCGTAGTGCAGGGCCTCCTTCATCGTCATGCCGCGGGCGAGCCCCGCCACTTCCTCCAGCGTGCAGCCGGGGCGCATCCGCAACCCGCCGCTGGCCACGCCCCGCACCAGCCGGTCCACCACCAGGAAGCCCCGGCGTTCGGTGACATGGTCGGTCCAGACCAGCGACATCAAGGGCTCGGTCATGGGGTCTCCTCGGGGACGCTGATCACAGGGGGGCCGGGCCGGCCCCGAGGGCCTCGCCGACGGCACGTGCGGGTGGCCGGGGTCCGAGTCTACTGAACCGTGAGTCAGTATCCGGAAGTCGTGCGACCGCCCCGCGCGCCGAGCCGGACGACGGCTCGGCGGGGCCTGCCGGGGACGGGTTGTCGGAGGTGCCGACCATAATGGAGGACTCAGCGACTCACCTGGAGGTACCGTGACCGGTTTGCGTTCCTCGAGCTCCGGGCTGCGCGTGCCGCGCCCCGAGGCCTTCGGCGCGGACCCCGGCGGTGAGCGCCTGGCACGCATCCGCCGCTCCCCCCACTTCAAGGACGGTGTGTTCCAGAACCCCGGAGGCCCCGCGCGCACCCGGCCCTCCGGCTCCGCGCTGGACCTCGCCAAGGTGTTCCTCGACAAGGACACCCGCCCGCTGCGCGCCCCCAGGGGCACCGTCCCGGTGCACCCCACGACCTTCGCCGACCTCGCCGGACCGCCCGCCACGGGGCTGCGGCTGACCTGGATGGGCCACTCCAGCGTGCTCGCGGAGATCGACGGCCACCGGGTGCTGTTCGACCCCGTCTGGGGCGAGCGCTGCTCCCCGTTCCCCTTCGCCGGGCCCAAGCGGCTGCACCCGGTGCCGCTGCCGCTCGCCGCGCTCGGCCCGGTCGACGTCGTCGTCATCTCGCACGACCACTACGACCACCTGGACCTGCCCACCATCAAGGCGCTGGCGGGCACGGACACCCTCTTCGCCGTGCCGCTCGGCGTCGGGGCCCACCTCGAGCGCTGGGGCGTCCGCGCGGACCGGCTGCGCGAACTGGACTGGCACGAGTCGACGCGGGTCGGCGGCCTGACGCTGGCCGCGACGCCCGCCCGCCACTTCTGCGGCCGCGGCCTGCGCAACACCCAGCACACGCTCTGGGCGTCCTGGGTGGTCACCGGTGAGGAGCACCGGATCTACCACAGCGGTGACACCGGCTACTTCGACGGCTTCTCGGACATCGGCGCCGCGCACGGCCCGTTCGACGCGACGATGATCCAGATCGGCGCCTACAGCGAGTTCTGGCCCGACATCCACATGACCCCCGACGAGGGCCTGCGCGCCCACCTCGACCTGCAGGGCGGGGCGCCCCACGGCGTGCTGCTGCCGATCCACTGGGGCACGTTCAACCTCGCCCCGCACCCGTGGGCCGAGCCGGGGGAGTGGACCAAGGAAGCGGCCGAGGAGGCCGGCCAGGCAGTGGCCCTGCCCCGGCCGGGCGAGCCGTTCGAGCCCGCGGGCAAGCTCCCGGCGGAGGCGTGGTGGCGAGGCGTGGCGGGGGACCTCCGCCGGACCTGGCGCTCGGTCGGCGCGTTCGTCGCGGAGCCGCCCAAGCGCCGCTGAGGCGGGTCCGGCACCCGCCCGTCATTCAAGGCCAAAGCGCATACCCTCCGTGACATTCGAGAGGGCCCGGCGGAGGTGCCGGAGGCGGTCCGGCGCGAGTGCGTGAGCATGACGGGGCGACAACTGTCGTAAACGGGGCGCGTGCAGGGAGTTGGACGGCAGCGTGGTCCCCCGCGCCTCGCTCACTCTTCCTGACCGCTTTTGAGCAGGTCTTATCGTTCTCTTTCGACCTGGTCGAGGGGCGCCCGGCCGGGCTGTCGGTCTGTCGTACGAGGCCTCATACCAGAGCGGGACGCTCCTCGGGTGACTTTGTCAACTGCCCACCGCACATGATGCGCAGGCGACTACTGTGAGTGGCCGTCGGGCGGCGGGTGGCCGAACACCGGTGCCGTCGGCCGACGCCGCGTCGACGCATGCCCGCATCGCGCACCGCAGGACGACCCAGGCCCGACGGACCAGTACGAGGACGCAGATGTCTCAGCTCCGAGCACCGGCCACCCGCGCCGACCGCCGGGAGGGCGGCCGGCACGGGCGACCGGTCGCCCGACCCGCTCCCGCACTGCCCGAGACGCACATACGGCCCCAGCTCATGCGGCTCGCCGTGCTGCCGCCGCTCGCGGTCGCCCTGAGCGCCACCGCGGCCGTCCTCTTCAGCATCCGCTCCACCGGCGCCCGCACCGGACCCGTCCTGTGGGCCGTGCTCGGCGGAGCGGCCGCCGTGGCCGTCGCGGGCATCCTGATCGCGGCCGTGGCCGCGGACCGCGCCTCCCGCACGGTCTCCGACCGCGTCGACGCCCTGCGTCGCACCGCCGCGCGCGGCGAGGCCGACCTGCACGCCCTCGTCGACGCGCTGCGCCAGGGGGAGACCCCGCCGCAGCGCACGCCCCGCCGCCGGCCGCCCGCGGACGCCGACGACTTCGAACTGCTCGCCGCCGACCTGGCCCGCGCGCACGACGGCGCCGTCACCGCCGTCGTGCGCGCCGCCCAGCTCTCCAGTCAGGCGGGCAGCGAGCAGAAGCTTGAGGTCTTCGTGAACCTCGCGCGCCGGCTGCAGTCCCTGGTGCACCGGGAGATCTCGATCCTCGACGACCTGGAGAACGAGATCGAGGACCCCGACCTGCTCAAGGGCCTGTTCCACGTGGACCACCTGGCCACCCGCATCCGGCGGCACGCCGAGAACCTCGCCGTGCTCGGCGGCGCCGTCTCCCGGCGCCAGTGGAGCAACCCGGTCAGCATGACCGAGGTGCTGCGCTCGGCCATCGCCGAGGTCGAGCAGTACTCCCGGGTCAAGCTCGTCCCGCCCGTCGACGGGGAACTGCGCGGCCACGCCGTCGCCGACGTCATCCACCTGCTGGCCGAACTCGTCGAGAACGCCACGGTGTTCTCCGCCCCGCAGACCCAGGTGCTGCTGCGCGCCAACCTCGTCACCTCCGGTCTCGCCGTCGAGGTCGAGGACCGCGGGCTCGGCATGCCGGTCGGCGAGCAGCACAGGATGAACGCGCTGCTCGCCGACCCCGACCAGGTCAACGTCGCGAGCCTGCTGGCCGACGGGCGCATCGGCCTCTACGTCGTCTCGCAGCTCGCCCGCCGGCACGGCATCGGCGTGCGGCTCCAGACCAACATCTACGGCGGTGTGCAGGCCGTACTCGTCGTCCCTCAGGCGTTGTTGGGAGAGGCGCCCGGGGCCCCGGGGACGGCCGCGGTGCCGCACGCGCGGACCCCGGCGGACACGGGTGCCGTGCAGCAGGCACCGGGCCGTGTCTCACAGGGGCCAACTCCGGGGCACGCGGCCGCCGTTCGGACCCGGGGCGGGGCGTC
>NZ_JBLEBI010000162.1:0-15737 GCF_047340315.1 Streptomyces sp. AF1A | reverse complement strand
CGGGCGCTGCCGCAGGGCACCCTGCCGCTGCCGCTCGCCGCCGCTGCCGCCGCCCGGGACACCGTGCACGTCGGCGGGCTGCTGGAGACCGCCGCCCTGGAGGAGTCGCCGCCGCCCGGCCACACGGCCGCGCTCATCGCCCTCGGCGCCGCGCAGTTGCTCGCCTGGTCCGGCCAGGGCGCCGTCCCGGCGGAGCTGCCGCTCCGATTGCGCGAGACGCTCGGCTACCTCGTCACCGACGGGAACCCGGCCCCCTGCTGGGCGGAGTTGGCCGAGCTGGCCCGGAAGTGCCCGGCGGGGATCATCGAGCACCCCGGCCCGGCCGTCATCGCCCGCCGGCAGCTCGTGCGCCGCCACCGCGAGCTCCGGCTCGGCGACGCCTGGGACGCGGCGGACGAGGCGCTGTCGACCGCTGAGGCGACCAACTTCCGCTTCGAGGCGGGGCTGAAGACCCACGAGTACCTCTTCCACGCCCAGGGCCTGTTCGGCGCCCTGCGCCCCGCCGTCGACCGGCGCGACCTGTCCGCGGCCGCCCTGTGGGCCACCCGGCAGGAGGTGGCGGACCTGCCCGGCCACCTCGACCGGACCACGGGCGAGCTGATGAAGGGGCACAAGAACAAGATCATCCACAGCGACAAACGGCGGGTCTACCTCAACCGGCTCCACCAGGTGAAGCGGGCCGTCGACGCCGTCGCCGCCTTCCACGACGCGGAGAACGACGCGGACGCCGCCTACGAGGTGACGGAGGCCTTGCCGACCGCGCTCCGACTCGCGGCCGTATGGCCGGAGCTGCAGGGTGACCTGGACGCCCACCCGGCGCCGGTCCGCCACCTCACCCAGCACGCGCTGACCACGCTGAAGGACATCAGGGAATGGGGGAGCGGTGAGCGTGATGCCCACGAATGACCTGGCCGCCGTGGTGACGGACTGGCCGGCGGCCTGGCAGCAGCCCGGCCTGTTCGCGCTCGGCCTGACCGACGTCGGCGCCACCGCCGCTGCGGCCGCCGAGGCCGTGCTGGACGGGCTGCTGGAACCGGTCGCCGACGCGGCCGAAGGCGTGCAACGGCTCATCGACGCCCGGGAGTTCAGGGCCGCCCGCGCCCTGCTGCAGCGCCTCGGGTCCGCACTGGCTCAGGAGCAGCGCACCGAGTTGGACGAGCGCGTCACCCGGGCGGTGACGGCCGCCCGCACGGCGCTGCAGCCACGGGCGCACCAACTCGCCACCCAGGCCGGCGCGCTCGGGAGCGACACCGACCCCGGCTACTGGAGCCTGCTGGTCCAGGACAGCGGCAGGGAGGCGGAACAGGCCCTCGACGAGTGGCGGGAGCGGCTCGACGCCGACGCCGCCAAGCGCCGTTCGGACATCGAGAAGCACGTCGCCGGGCTGCACCACGAGCAGGCCGCGATCGTCCAGGCCTGTCTCGACAGCGGTGAGTACGACGTCGCCGAACGGGTCGCCACCCAGTCCGACTTCGAGCCCGCATGGGCCGTTCCCGCCGGCGTCTCCCGGCCCGATCGCTGGTACTACCCGCAACCGGACCGCACGGTCGTGCAGTGGTTCCTCACCAAGGCACCCGCACCCGCGGACTTCGGCAGACACCGCCCCACCGACTCCGACGAGCCGGCCTGGGCGCTGCTCAACGCCCTGCACGGCGCCCACGACGGCCTCGACAACACCACCGCCCGTGCGCTCGCCGACGCCTTCGGCCACCTCGTCCAGGACGCGGCGGCCCTGCTGCGCCTGCGCCCGGATGGCGACGGCTTCACCGTCGAGGTGTCCTGCTTCGCCGACTCCCGGCTGCCCCGGCTGAAACTGTCCGGGCCGACCACGCTGCACATCGGTCCGCAGCCGCCCGCCCCCGGCGCCGAGCCGCGCCTGTGGCTGCCCACGTCCGACGCCCGGTCCGGTCCGCCGGCGGGGGTGGCGGTGATCGAGCCGCACCTGCTGTTCTCCCTGCTCGAACCGAACGGCGAGGGCCACGCGCCGAGCACGTCATGGCGCCGGATGAACGTCCTGCGCCATCTGTGCGCCCAGCTGCCCTTCGACCGGGTGGTCTCGCTGACCGACCAGGACCTCGGCGACGAGGCCGCGCTGCGCACCACCCTGCTGTGGCTGTTCGACCTGCTCGGACTGCAGGCCGCTCCCGAGGTCGCGGACATGGTCCTGTACTACACGGCCGCCGTGCCGAGCGCCCTCGAGGCGATGCTCCGCGAACTCAGTCGCGCCCCCCGACCGCGCCCGCTCACCCATCAGGACCTCTCCGACTTCCGGGACGACCCCGAGGCGACCCGCGCCGTGCGCACGGCGGTGCTCGCCCCGCTGAAGGACGACCTGTCGGCCCAGGTCGTCCACGGCGCGCTGCTCGGCCGGGCCGCCGGGACCGGCACCGACCGGGTGGACCGCGAGGAGCTGTGCGCCGAACTGGAAGCCCTCACCATGCTCCTGATGGAGGAGTACGAACGCGAGGGCGGCCGGACCCCGAACCTCCCCCTGGAGCGCATCGACGTCGACAGCGCCCTCGAACGCATCGAGAACGCCTTCCTCGCCGAGGTCGGCGACGACGGCGTGCTCCTGCCCGGCCCCGGCCTGGTCTCCCTGCTGTCCGGTGACGAGACGACCGCGAACGCCGTACGGGCGCTGCGGCGGCTGCACGAGAGCCTGGACAAGGCCGAGGAACTGGCCCGGCTGCTGCTCATGAAGCGCACGAAACGGCAGAACGAGCACGTCAAGGCCGGATTCCAGTACGCCGTCCAGCAGCTGGGCGCACGCATGGAGGCGGTTGGCGATCCGGTGCAGCGCAGCGGCCTGCGCCGGCAGATCTCGGCTCTGGAGGAACTCGTCGACGACTGCGAGGCGATCGAGAACAACAACGTCGAGTACGCCGTGCGCACCACGACCTTCGACTTCGTCGGGCTGGCCCGCTCCATCGCCCAGACCCACACCCTCGCCGGACAGGCCGAGGCGGAGGTGGTGGACCGCACGGGCGGCGACGGCCAGGTGACGGCCCGCCGGCTGCTGGTCCAGCTGACGCTGAACGACCTCGTCATCAACGCCACCCAGGCCATGGAGGCCGCCAAGTCGCCCCGCAAAGCGGTGCGGGTCACCGTGGGCCACCGCGACACCGTCACCGAGCGCTTCCTGATCGCGGACATCGAGGACAGCGGGCCGGGGTTCGGCAAGGCCGACCGGACCGCCCTGGACGGCGTACGCAAGGCCAGCGGGATGCCCGGCGGGGAGGGGCTGCGGCTCGCCCAGGAGAACCTGGAGGCCTGCCGGGGGAAGCTGGAGCGGCTCGCGCAGCCCTCGGCCGCACTGGGCGGCGCGCATCTGCGCATCTGGCTGCCGCGGGATTCGTGAGACCCGGATGCAGGTGACCCTCAGCGGCCGTCGATGAGCTTCTGCACCACCACGGTGAGCGGGACCATGGCCCCGTCCTTGTCGTTGTGCTTGGGGATGACCGTGCGGACGCCGAGCCGCTGCTTGACGCTGTCGAGGTCCTCGAAGGGCAGCCCGGCCGACATCAGCGCGGTGGGGATCTGCGGGTTCCGCTTGCGCAGTTGATCCAGGACGATCTCGCCGGACTCGTCCAGCATGTTCTCGTGCAGATGGCGGTCGACGAGGGCGCAGTCGTAGTCCAGCTCATCCCGCTGCAGCAGCGCGCCCCACTCCTCCAGCGAGGTGACGACCTCGCACTCGTACAGGCCGCCGAGAGCCGAGGCGAGCCGGCCGCCGATCATGTCGTCGACGATGAGCACCCGCTTGCGGCGCGGCGTTTCGCGCGCGGGCGCGCCGCGCCAGGCTTCCGCCTCGGCGGAGAACACCTCGCAGAAGCGGTTCCAGTGGGCCAACTCCGCCCGCTGCTGCGGCGCGAGGGCCTGCACGTGCCGCACCAGCCGGTCGCGCGCCCCGCGGACGTCGGCCCACAACGCGGGCCGCAGCCGGGACTTACTGCGCTCCCAGGGGCTGCCCCGCCACAGACCGAGCAGCGCATCCACACGGTTCCGGGGCGTGTCGGGCCCCAGCACCGCCACGCCCTCCCGCAGCATCAGGGCGTCGACCTGGTCCGGCGGCGGCGACAGGACGTAGTTGCCCCCCGCGTGCGGCTTGGGCAGTGGCACCCACTGGCGCAGCCGCATCACCGTCTGGGCGACCGGATTGTTGTCCTCCAGCGGGAGGTGCGACCACAACTCCCTGCGCAGCCAGTCCGAGGAGCGGCCCTCCGGCCCCGCGAGCACGAGCGCGGCCATCAGGTCGCCGGGCAGCGGAGGCAGGTCACGAACCCTGCCGTCCGGGTACTGGACGCGCGGCGTACCGAGGATCTCCACCCGGATACCCGCCCATTGAGTCGGCCGCTGTTGGCTCATTCCCTCACGATAGCCACAGCCGAGCTGCGCCGATGACAATCCGGTGACCAACGTCCTTGCAACGGGCTCACCGTGTCGGGCCGTCACATCGAAAGTGCAGCTCGAAGCGGCTTCGAGCGGTCATCGGCCCGAGCCGAGACTCGGGCCATGACATGGATGAGCACACTTCGCGCGAGGACCGCCGCGGGCGGCTCCTCCGCCGCCTTCATCACCGCGGCGGCGACCACCCACACTCCCTGGCTCTACGGCCTGGCGGTCGTCAGCGCCGTCCTGCCCTGGCTGGGCTCCATGACCTGGCGCTGCGTCTTCGCCACGAAGCCGGCGGAGGTACGCACGGACCTGCTGGAACTGATGCGGATCGAGGGAGGTGAGGTGAGGGGCGGTGGGCCGGGGCCGGCTCGTCGCGGCGCCGGGCCCCGGCAGCGGTGAGACGTACGGCCTGATGGCCACACGTCGGAGCCCTGTCTCACCTTTGTGAGGCAGGGCTTTCGCCGTCACCCCTTGTTCGACCCCAGCGTCAGCCCGCTCACGAACTGCCGCTGCAGGACGAAGTACACGACCAGGGTCGGGATGGCGGTGAGCAGCGCGCCGGCGGCGACCAGGTTGGGGTCGGTGAAGTACTGGCCCGAGAGGTTGTTCAGGGCCGAGGTGATCGGCATGTTCTCGCCGGTCGAGATCAGCACGAGGGCCCAGAAGAAGTCGTTGTAGATCCAGATGGACAGCAGGGTCGCGAGCGCGGCCATCGCCGGCTTGCACAGGGGCAGCGTGATCTGCCAGTACAGCCGCCACACCGAGGCCCCGTCGACCAGCGCCGCCTCGGTCAACTCGTGTGGCAGCGAGCGCATGTAGTTGCTCAGCACGAAGGCGCAGAAGCCGGACTGGAACGCCACGTGGATCAGGACCAGGCCCAGCGCGGAGTCGTACAGCTTGCCGCTCGCCGTGATGCCCGGGAGGTTCGTCAGCAGGTACAGCCGGTACAGCGGGGTGATGATGACCTGCTGCGGCAGCAGGTTGCCGGCCGTGAAGACCAGCAGCAGCGCCAGGTTGACCCGGAAGTCGAAGCGGGCGACGTAGAAGGCGACGCAGGAGGACAGGAACAGCGTCAGCAGGACGGCCGGCACCGCGATGACCAGCGTGTTGCCGAAGTAGTGCACCATGTCCGACTGCTGGAACGCGTTCTTGAAGTTGTCGAAATTCAGCGTGTGCGGCCAGGAGACGTACCCCCGGGCGCTCGTCTCGCTGTACGGGCGCAGGGCCGAGAAGACCGCCCACAGCAGCGGCGCGAGCCAGGCCAGCGCCGTGCCCGCGAGGAAGACGTGCAGCAGGACCCGGGCGGGGCGGAGCGGGGCGCGCCGCTTCAGCGGGTAGGTGGTGGTGCTCATGCGCGCCGCTCCTTCCGGAAGGTGGCGATCAGGTACGGGATGATCACCGCGAGCGAGATCACCAGAAGGACGACGGCGATGGCCGACCCGTAACCGATGCGGCTGGACTCGCCGATGATGTTGTTGGTGACCAGGATCGACAGCAACTCCGTGCCCTGGGCGCCCTTGTTGAAGACGAAGACCAGGTCGAACGCGCGCAGGGCCTCGATGATGGTGACCACCAGGACCACCGTGTTGGTCGGGCGCAGGGTGGGGAAGATGACGCTCTTGAACGTCTGCCACTCGTTGGCGCCGTCCAGCGCGGACGCCTCCCGCAGCGACGGGTCGACGCTCTTCAGACCGGCGAGGTACAGGATCATCATGTAGCCGGTGTGCCGCCAGGACGCGGCGATCAGGATCGCCCACAGGTTGAGCTTGGGGTCGCCGATCCAGTCGATGTAGTGGCCGGGCTTGTTGGCCCCGATGATGCTGTTGATCAGGCCGGTGTCCGGGTTGTAGACGAGCTGCCAGACGAAGCCGATGCACGCCATCGAGATGACGACCGGCAGGAAGAACGCGGTCTGGTAGACCCGGCTGAAGCGGATCCGCTTGTCCAGCTGGACGGCGAGGAACAGGCCGAACGGGGTCGGGATCAGGATGAGCACGACGAACCAGATGACGTTGTGCTCGACGGCCGGCCAGAACTGAGGGTTGTCCGCGAAGAGTTGTGTGAAGTTGTCCAGGCCCACCCACTTGATCGAGTCGAACCCGATGCCGTCCCAGGTGGTGAAGGCGAGGAAGATCGAGGCGATGGCGGTGACCCAGACCAGGGCCACGTGCAGGACCGTGGGCACGCCCGCCATCAGGGCGAGCGTGAACCGGTCACGGCGGGTCAGCAGGCGCCTATGGCCGTGCGTGACCCGCTTGTTCTCGGCTGCGGCACCCGGAGGCGGCTCGGCGGCCGCCTCCGGGGAGTTCGTCGTCGTGTCCGTCGTCATGGGGGCGCTCACGAGGACGCGAAGATCGTCTTCTTCTGGCGCTCGATGGACGACAGCAGGCTGTCCACGCCCTTGGGGTTCTGCAGGAACTTCTGCAGCCCCGGCTGCATCACCGTGGAGGTGAAGTCCGGCCGGGAGTCGCGGTCCATGAACTGCGTCAGGCTCTTGGCGCCGCTGATCATGGTGTACGCCTTCTTCTGCAGCGCGGTGTAGGAGGAGGTGTCGGCCTTGCTGGAGGCGGCCACCACGCTGTTGTCGGCCTTGAGGTACGTCGCCTCGGCCTCGGGGGTGCCGAGGAACTCCATGAGCCTGACGACGCCGTCGTGGTTCTTCGGGGACTTGCTGACCATGAACCCGTCGGTGGGCGCCTCGACCGTGTCCTGGCCGTACGCGGAGTTGATCTCCGGGAAGGCGAAGAAGTCGAGGTCGTCCAGGTCGGCCTTGTTGGTGAACTGCTGGGCCACGAAGGAGCCCAGGAGGTACATGCCGGACTTCTTGGACACGAGGCCCTGCGCGGCGTCCTGCCAGGTGCGGCCCATGAAGCCGTCCTGGTGGTAGGGGAGGATCTCCGCCCAGTGGTCGAAGACCGCCTTCACCTTGGGGTCGGTCCAGGACTCCTTGCCCGCCATCAGGGACTTGTGGAAGTCGTAGCCGTTCAGGCGGAAGTTGATCTGGTCGAAGGTGCCCATCGCCGGCCAGGCGTCCTTGTCGCCGAAGGCGATCGGGACCAGGCCGTCCCCCTTCATCTGCTTGCACAGGGCGACGAGTTCGTCCCAGGTGGTCGGGATCTTGTAGCCGTGCTGCTGGAAGACGCTCTTGCGGTAGAAGAGCGCCCACGGGTACGTGTACAGCGGCACGAAGTAGTACTTGCCGTCCTCGCCCTTGCTGAGCTGCTTCATCGCGTCGGGGAAGTTGTCCCCGATCTTCGCCCACACGTCGTCGATCGGCGAGGCCAGGTTCTTCGCCGCGAAGAACTGCATCCGGTATCCGGCGAACCAGGTGAACACGTCGTCCGGCGTGCCCTGGAGGTAGGAGTTGATCTGCTCCTGGAAGGTGTTGTGGTCCTTCGTGTTGACATCGACCTTGATGCCGGACTTCTTGGTGAAGGCCGCGTAGATCTCGGCGAAGGCCTTCTTCGGCACCGCGTCCGAGGCGTTGGAGCCGAGGGTGACGGTCTTTGGGTCGGAGGAGGAACCGCTGCCGCCGCAGGCGGACAGCAGGGGTATGCCCGCACCGGCGAGCAGGGCGGCACCGCCTGCTCCGCGCAGCAGCGAACGACGACTGGGACCCGGGACGGAAAGACCGGAGGAGGACAGGCGCATGGCGGCTCCTGAGGCATACAGGGTTCGGTCAAGGGGTTGAGTTGATCCCGTCGAAACCGCTCAGAAATCAACTCGACCGAACATCGTGGGCGTAATAACAGCCCCATGTCCGCTCATGCGTCAATAGCTCCGGTCGTACTCGCCGGTGTCTTGCCCGAAACGTAATCGTCATCGTCACCTGCACTGTTGGGGGCGGGTGAAAGGCGACAGCCCCCGCGGGCCGAACGCCGCGGGGGCTGTGTGAACGCGGGTGGTTCCGCTTCCGGGTCTGACCAGGACGCCTTCCGGGCCGGACGGGTGGCGCTCAGGACCTGACCAGCAGTTGGAAGTCGAAGGCGTAGAGGGAGGCCCGGTAGACATGGGCGCCGTACTCCACCGGGCGGCCGGTGTCGTCGTAGGCCGTGCGCTGCATGGTGAGCAGGGCGGCGCCCTCCTTCTCGTCCAGCAGCGCGGCCTCCTCGGCCGTCGCGCTGCGCGCGCCGATGGACTGGCGGGCGCTGTGCAGGGTGATGCCGGCCGCCCGCATCAGGCGGTACAGGCCCGTCGACTCCAGCCGCTCCGTGTCGAGTTGGAGCAGTGAGGCGGGCAGGTGGTTGCAGAGGAACGCCACCGGCCGGCCGTGCGTGCGGCGCAGCCGCTCCAGCACGACGACCTCGGCGCCCTCGCTGAGGCCGAGGGCCGCGGCCACGTGGGCGGCCGCCGGGAGCCGCTCGGCCCGCAGCACCCGGGTTGTCGGCGCCTGTCCGGCCGCCTCCAGGTCGTCGTAGAGGCTGCTCAGCTCCAGCGGCCGTTTGACCTGGCTGTGCACGACCTGCGTGCCGACGCCGCGGCGGCGCACCAGCAGCCCCTTGTCGACCAGGGACTGGATGGCCTGGCGGACGGTGGGCCTAGACAGCCCGAGCCGCACGGACAGGTCGACCTCGTTGCCCAGCAGGTCCCCCGGGGCCAGCGCCCCGTGCTCGATGGCCGACTCCAACTGCTGGGCGAGCTGGTAGTACAACGGCACCGGGCTCGTGCGGTCGAGGAAGAAGGTGAGGGAGTCGAGCGCGCGATCACCCGGTGCCGTTCGCTGCGCGGTGCGGTGTACTGGGCTCATGCCTCACAGGTGTAGGCCCGGGCGGGTGAGAGTGTCAATGGTTTGTGCTTACATTCGGACCTGCTTGTGAAATGATGTCTTAACAAAGTATTGACAGAGCGCCCGTCAAGGACTTGGATCGCGTCCCAACGCAACAGCGTCCCTTCCCCCGTCGCACGCACAGTGAGGTGCAAGGAAAGATGGACCGCTCTTCTCGTTCTGGCTCCCGCAGACTGGCGCCGTTCGTGGCCGTGGCCGCCGCGGCGGCCCTGGCCCTCACCGGGTGCTCCAGCGCCCACGGCGGCAAGAAGGCCGAGGAGGCGGCGCAGAACGCCTCCGCGGGCAAGGCCAACACCCCCCGGATGACGGTCGCCCTGGTCACGCACCAGGCGCCCGGCGACACCTTCTGGGACACCGTCCGCAAGGGCGCCGAGGCCGCGGCGGCCAAGGACAACATCAAGCTCGTCTACTCCGCCGACCCGAACGCCGGCGCCCAGGCGAACCTGGTGCAGAACGCGATCGACCAGAAGGTCGACGGCATAGCGGTCACCCTGGCCAAGCCCGACGCGATGAAGAGCGTGATCGGCAAGGCGCAGCAGGCCGGCATCCCGGTGGTCGGCCTGAACTCGGGCCTGAGCGACTGGAAGAAGCTCGGGCTGCTGGAGTTCTTCGGGCAGGACGAGAGCGTGGCCGGCGAGGCGTTCGGCAACAAGCTGAACACCACGGGCGCCAAGAAGATCGCCTGTGTGATCCAGGAGCAGGGCAACGTGGGCCTCACCCAGCGCTGCGACGGGGTGAAGAAGACGTTCAAGGGCACCACGGAGACGCTGTACGTGAACGGCACCGACATGCCGTCCGTGCGGTCCACCATCACGGCGAAGCTGAAGCAGGACACCTCCATCGACACCGTCGTCGCCCTGGGCGCCCCGTTCGCCCTGACCGCGGTGCAGTCGGTGGGCGACGCCGGCAGCAAGGCAAAGGTGGCCACGTTCGACCTCAACAAGGACCTGGTGAAGGCGGTCAAGAACGGCAGCATCGAGTTCGCCGTCGACCAGCAGCCCTATCTGCAGGGCTACCTGGCGGTCGACTCCCTGTGGCTGTACAAGTACAACGGCAACTACAGCGGCGGCGGGGTCCAGCCGGTGCTGACCGGCCCGGCCTTCGTCGACAAGTCCAACGTCGACAAGGTCGCCGAGTTCGCCGCGAAGGGGACCCGGTGATGAGCATGGCCCAGCCGGCCGGTCCGGCCGTCGGCAGACCGCCGGCGTCCGGCCCCGAGAAGACCGACGGCCGCACCGTCCGGCGCCCGCTGGCGCTGCGGCTGCTCGCCCGGCCCGAGGTCGGCGTCTTCCTCGGCGCCGTCGCCGTCCTGGTCTTCTTCCTGATCGTCGCGCCGTCGGTCCGCCAGGGCAGCTCGATGGCCACGATCCTCTACCAGTCCTCGACCATCGGGATCATGGCCCTCCCGGTGGCCCTGCTGATGATCGGCGGCGAGTTCGACCTGTCGGCCGGCGTCGCCGTGATCACCTCGGCGCTCACCGCGAGCATGCTCAGCTACCAGCTGACGATGAACGTGTGGGTCGGCGTGATCGTCGCCCTGGTCGTCTCGCTGGGGGTCGGCGCCTTCAACGGCTGGATGGTGATGAAGACCGGGCTGCCCAGCTTCCTGGTCACCCTCGGCACCTTCCTGATCCTGCAGGGCGTCAACCTCGCCGTGACCAAGCTGGTCACGGGCAACGTCGCCACCGACGACATCAGCGACATGGACGGCTTCGACCAGGCCCGGAAGGTCTTCGCCTCCTCCTTCGACGTCGGGGGCGTCCAGGTGAAGATCACGGTGGTGTGGTGGCTGGTCTTCGCGGCCCTGGCGACCTGGGTGCTGCTGCGCACCAAGTACGGCAACTGGATCTTTGCCGTCGGCGGCAGCCAGGACAGCGCCCGCGCCGTCGGCGTCCCGGTGAAGTTCACCAAGATCACGCTGTTCATGCTGGTCGGGTTCGGCGCCTGGTTCGTCGGCATGCACCAGCTGTTCTCGTTCAACACCGTGCAGTCCGGCGAGGGCGTCGGCCAGGAGCTGATCTACATCGCCGCGGCCGTCATCGGCGGCTGCCTGCTCACCGGCGGCTACGGCTCGGCCATCGGACCCGTCTTCGGCGCCTTCATGTTCGGCATGGTCAACCAGGGCATCGTGTACGCCGGCTGGAACCCCGACTGGTTCAAGGCCTTCCTCGGCGTGATGCTGCTCGGCGCCGTACTGATCAATCTGTGGGTCCAGCGCACGGCGACCCGGAGGTAACCGATGACTGACAACGGAACCGGAACCCACGGCGCCGTCCTCGCGGACACCGGGCCCGCCGGGGACGCGCCCCTGGTCGAGCTGCGCGGGGCGGGCAAGTCCTACGGCAACATCCGCGCCCTGCACGGCGTCGACCTCGCAGTGCACGCCGGCCGGGTGACCTGCGTGCTCGGCGACAACGGAGCCGGCAAGTCCACCCTCATCAAGATCATCTCGGGGCTGCACCAGCACACCGAGGGCGACTTCCTCGTCGACGGGCGGCCGGTGCGGTTCGACAGCCCGCGCGAGGCGCTCGACCAGGGCATCGCGGCGGTCTACCAGGACCTGGCCACCGTCTCGCTGATGCCCGTGTGGCGCAACTTCTTCCTCGGCTCCGAGCTGACCAAGGGGCCCTGGCCGGTCCGCCGCCTGGACATCGCCCGCATGAAGGCCACCGCCGACCGGGAACTGCGCAACATGGGCATCGTCCTGGACGACCTCGAGCAGCCCATCGGCACCCTCTCCGGCGGCCAGCGCCAGTGCGTGGCCATCGCCCGCGCCGTCCACTTCGGCGCCCGGGTGCTCATCCTGGACGAGCCGACCGCCGCGCTGGGCGTCAAGCAGTCCGGCGTGGTGCTGAAGTACATCGCCGCCGCCCGCGACCGCGGCCTCGGCGTCATCTTCATCACCCACAACCCCCACCACGCCTACATGGTCGGCGACCACTTCAGCGTGCTGCGCCTGGGCACCCTGGAGCTGTCCGCCGACCGCAGCGAGGTCAGCCTCGAGGAGCTGACCAACCACATGGCCGGCGGCGCCGAACTCGCCGCGCTCAAGCACGAACTGGCCCAGGTGCGGGGCGTCGACGTCGAGGGACTGCCCGAAGAGGACGACCTCACCGCACCCGTGGCGCCCTCCCCGGAAGGGAACTCCTGACCATGTCCCACGCGTCGTCCCACGCGTCGCCCCACGCGTCGTCCCACGCGTCGCCCCACGGATCGTCCCACGCCCTCGACCGCATCCGGGTGGGCTCGGCCCCCGACTCCTGGGGCGTCTGGTTCCCCGACGACCCGCGGCAGGTGCCCTGGGAACGCTTCCTCGACGAGGTCGCCGAGGCCGGCTACGACTGGATCGAACTCGGCCCCTACGGCTACCTGCCCACCGACCCCGCACGGCTCACCGAGGAGGTGGCCCGGCGGAACCTGAAGGTCTCGGCGGGCACGGTCTTCACCGGCCTGCACCGCGGACCCGCCGTCTGGGAGCAGACCTGGGCGCACGTCGGCCAGGTCGCGGCGCTGACCCGGGCGATGGGGGCGCGGCACCTGGTGGTGATCCCCTCCTTCTGGCGGGACGACAAGACCGCGGAGATCCTGGAGCCGCCGGAGCTGACCGCCGAGCAGTGGGCGCACCTGACCAAGGGCATGGAGCGGCTCGGCCACGAGGTCAAGGAGCGCTACGGCCTGGACATCGTCGTGCACCCGCACGCCGACACCCACATCGACACCGAGGCCCACGTCGAGCGCTTCCTGGACTCCACCGACTCCGACCTGGTCAACCTCTGCCTGGACACCGGGCACTACGCCTACTGCGGCGGCGACAGCGTCAAGCTGATCGAGACCTACGGCGAGCGCATCGGCTATCTGCACCTCAAACAGGTCGACCCCGACATCCTCGCCGAGGTCGTGGCGAACGAGGTCCCCTTCGGACCGGCCGTGCAGCGCGGGGTGATGTGCGAACCGCCGTCCGGCGTGCCCGCGCTGGGGCCGGTGCTGGAGGCCGCGCAGCGGCTGGGCGTGGAGCTGTTCGCCATCGTCGAGCAGGACATGTACCCGTGCGAGCCGGACCGGCCGCTGCCGATCGCGGTCAGGACACGGAAGTTCCTGCGGTCCTGCGGGGCGTGAGCCGCACGGCACGGCGATGGTCGCGGTCCCGCGGGCCTGGTTCCCGCGGGACCGCGACGGATTCGGCCAGTACGTGGCCGGGAACCAACCAGGGGCACGAACGCGTTGTGCACGACGACGGGGGACGCCCGCACGGACGGGAGGGCCAGATGACACACCGCACGGAACCCGGCGAGACCCCTCAGGAGCCCGCCGCCGCGGCCGCACTGCGCCGCGCCCGCTTCGGCACCCTGCCCGAGCGCATACGCCCCGAGGACACGGTGGAGACGAATCCGGCGACCGTGCCGGATCCCGCGCGGGACACCTACAACCCTGACGAGTGGCTGATCCGGTACTGCGGCTGAGGCCTCTGCCCGCCCGTCTCGGCGGTCCTTCGCCCCCGCCGCCCCCGCCTCGGCCGGCGTGCACCGCCCAGATCCGTACGAGGAGGGAGCCGGCGGTCGCGGCACGGACCGGGCCGGGCGGCGCGATGCCCGAGGCGATGAATCCGCTCCGGCCTATCTCCCTCTCTTCCTGACCGTGGGCGCGCCGGCCGAACTGGGAGTCGGGGTGGCGGCGGTCCGGACCCAGGGGTGGCCCCGCCGACCGGCCGACGCCCGGCGGACTCGGCACACGACCCGCGGAGCGTCTCGTGGCCGCCCGTCCCGACCGAGGGGACGGACGCCGGCGGACGCTCGGTGAAGTCGGCATACGGCCCGGGGCGCGTCTCGTGGCCGCCCGTCTCGGCCGAGAGGACGGCCCGGCGGTTCGCTGTACCCGCCGGGCCGTATGCCCGCCGTCAGCCCTCCCGCACCTCCGCCACGGTCACCGGACGGTGCTCGTGCAGGGAGAGGGTGCAGGCCTCCGCGATCCAGCCGGCCTCCAGGGCGTCCTCGACGGTGCAGGGGGAGGGGCGGGTGCCGGAGACCACCTCGGTGAAGGCGGTGAGTTCGGCGCGGTAGGCGGCGGTGAAGCGGTCCATGAAGAAGTCGTGCGGGGTGCCGGACGGGAAGGTGGCGCCCGGCTCGACCGAGCGCAGCGGAAGCTTGTCGTCCAGGCCGACGGCGATGGAGTCGGCGAAGCCGTGGAGTTCCATTCGCACGTCGTAACCCCGGGCGTTGTGGCGGGAGTTGGAGACCACCGCGATGGTGCCGTCGTCCAGGGTCAGGATCGCGCCGGTGGTGTCGGCGTCGCCCGCCCGGCGGATGTAGTCGGCGCCCCGGTTGCCGCCGACCGCGTACACCTCGGTGACCTCGCGGCCCGTCACCCAGCGGATGATGTCGAAGTCGTGCACGGAGCAGTCGCGGAAGATGCCGCCGGACGCGGCGACGTACGCGGCCGGCGGCGGCGCCGGGTCCAGGGTGGTGGAGCGGACGGTGTGCAGCTTGCCCAGTTCGCCCGCCCGTACGGCCGCCCGCGCGGCGGCGAAGCCCGCGTCGAAGCGGCGGTTGTAGCCGATCTGGATCGGCACACCGCGGTCCCGCACGGACCGCAGCACCTCCACACCCTCCGCCATGGTGCGGGCCACCGGCTTCTCGCAGAAGACCGGGACGCCGGCCTCGACGCCCGCCCGGATCAGCGCGGGGTGGGCGTCCGTGGCCGCCGCCACGACGAGGCCGTCCACCCCGGCGGCCAGCAGTGCCTCCGGCGAGTCCGCCACGTCGGCGCCGAACCGCTCGGCGGCGGCCTTGGCGGCGTCCGCGAACGGATCGGCGACGACGAGCGACTCGACGGCGTCCAGCCCGGACAGGGTCTCGGCGTGGAAGGCGCCGATGCGGCCGAGGCCGAGGATTCCGATGCGCATGGGTGGTGCAACTCCTTGGTGCCGGATGCGGGGGAGGGGGAGGTCAGTCGAGGGCGCCGAGCACGTTCTGGTCCCAGTCGATCACCGATCCGGTGACCACTCCGGACCGGTCGGACAGCAGGAAGACCACGAAGTCGGCGATTTCGTCCGGCCGGCCGAGCGTGCCCATCGGCAGCCGGGCGGCGGCCTGCTCGCGCCAGTCGTCGCCGGCGCCGTGGAAGGCGCGCTGGGTGGCGTCCTCCCCCTCGGTCGCGGTCCAGCCGATGTTCAGGCCGTTGATGCGGATCCGGTCCCAGCGGTGGGCGTGCGCCGCGTTCCGGGTCAGCCCCACAAGGCCCGCCTTGGCGGCGACGTACGGCGCGAGGAACGGCTGCCCGCCGTGCGCCGACGAGGTGATGATGTTGACGATCGTGCCGGGCGCCTTGCGGGCCACCATGTCGGCGACCGCCGCCTGCATCGCGAAGAACGGGCCCTTGAGGTTGACCGCGATGTGCGCGTCGAACAGCTCGGGCGTGGTGTCCAGCAGCGTGCCCCGGGAGGTCAGCCCGGCCGAGTTCACCAGGCAGTCGATGCGGCCGTGGGCGTCCACCACCTCGGTGACCGACGCCCTGGCCTGCCCGGCGTCCGACAGGTCCGCCCGGATGTACGTCGCCCTGC
>NZ_JBLEBI010000161.1:0-15781 GCF_047340315.1 Streptomyces sp. AF1A | reverse complement strand
TCGCCTCGGCCGCGGCCGCCCGTGCCGCCGACGCAGCACGGGCGGGCGACGGGGATCCCGCCGCGCGAGCGAAGCCGGGCACGGGGGAGGCACCGCACGAGCGCGGACGAGTGAAACCCACCCCGTCCCGGCGCCGGGGCCTGTTCGGCCGCCGCCCCGCGGCGACCCCCGCCGAACCGGGGAGCAGCGTCGCCGAGACCCGCGCCCTCACCGTCCACCGGGCCCGCATCACCGCCCTGCGCCAGGTCGACCTCACCGTCACCCCCGGCGAGACGGTCGCCCTCATGGGGCGCAACGGCGCCGGGAAGTCCACCCTCCTCGGCTCGCTGGTCGGCCTGGTCGCACCCGCCTCCGGCACCGTGCGGGTGGACGGCCTCACCCCCCACCGCACCGCGCCCCGCGACCTGGTGCGCCACGTCGGGCTGGTCCCGCAGGACCCCCGCGACCTGCTGTACGCCGACACCGTGGCGGCGGAGTGCGCGGCGGCCGACCGGGACGCGGGCGCCGAGCCCGGTACCTGCCGGGCCCTGCTGTCCGGGCTGCTGCCGGGGGTCGCGGACGACACGCACCCCCGGGACCTGTCCGAGGGTCAGTGCCTGGCGCTCGCCCTGGCCGTCGTCCTGACCGCCCGCCCGCCGCTGCTCCTCCTCGACGAGCCGACGCGCGGCCTGGACTACGCGGCCAAGGCCCGCCTGGCGGACGTGCTGCGGGCGCTGGCCGCACAGGGGCATGCGATCGTGCTGGCCACGCACGACGTGGAACTGGCCGCCGAGATCGCGCACCGGGTGGTGCTGCTGGCCGAGGGCGAGGTGATCGCGGACGGCCCCACGGCCGAGATCGTGGTGTCGTCCCCGTCCTTCGCCCCGCAGGTGACGAAGATCCTGGCCCCGCAGCGGTGGCTGACGGTGTCCGAGGTGCGGGAGGCCCTGGCATGACCGCCTCCCCGCGGCCCGCCGCCCGGATCCGGGCCGTGCGCCTGGGTCCCCGCTCCGTCGCGGCCCTGGTCCTGGTCGGCGCGGTCGGCGTGGTCGCCTTCGGCTGGCCCTTCCTCGCCCCGCCCACCTCGCAGCTGAGCGCCCACGCCCAGGACGCCCCGTGGCTGTTCGCGGGCCTGCTGATCCTGCTGGTGGCGGTCGTGGCCGCGACGATCTCCGAGTCGGACCTCGGCCCGAAGGCCGTCGCCATGCTGGGCGTGCTGGCGGCGACCGGGGCGGCGCTGCGGCCGATCGGCGCGGGCACGGCCGGAATCGAGCCGATGTTCTTCCTGATGGTGCTCAGCGGTCGGGTGCTCGGCCCGGGTTTCGGCTTCGCGCTGGGCTCGGTGACGATGTTCGCGTCGGCGCTGCTGACCGGCGGGGTCGGGCCGTGGCTGCCGTTCCAGATGCTGTCGATGGGCTGGTTCACGATGGGCGCGGGGCTGCTGCCGGGCCCGGTGCGCCTGCGCGGCCGGGCCGAGGTGCTGCTCCTGGCCGGGTACGGCTTTTTCGCGGCCTTCGCCTACGGCACGATCATGAACCTGGCCGGCTGGCCGTTCCTGGGCTCCGCGGCGTCGGACATCTCCTTCCACCCGCACGCCTCCGTCCCCGCCAACCTGGCCCGCTTCGTGGCGTACTGCCTCGCCACGTCGCTCGGCTGGGACCTGGGCCGGGCCGTCTGCACGGTGGTGCTGACCGTGGTCCTCGGCCCGGCGGTGCTGCGCGCGCTGCGCCGGGCCACGCGGCGGGCGGCCTTCGAGACGCCGGTCACCTTCGAGGGCCCCGGCACGTGAGGAGCGGCACGCCCGGCCGCGGCGCCGGCCGAGCGCTCGTGCCCTGATCCGGATCGCCCCGCCGGGCTGGGGTGCGCGCGCAGGTCCGGGTCCTGCCGGTCGGCACGCCGATGTCGTGGTGGAGTGGTCGGCACCACGCCGTACTGTGTCCGACCCCTTTCCGCCCGGAGACCGGAGGAACGATGACGACGCCGACCACGCAGCCCTCACCGGACCCGGAGGCGCGCGGACTGCGTCTCGTGGCCGTGCTTTTGACGCTGACCGTGGTGAGCGGCCTCATCGACGCCGTGAGCTACCTGGGCCTGGGCCGGGTCTTCACGGCCAACATGACCGGCAACGTGGTCGTGCTCGGCTTCGCGGCGGCCGGTGCCCCCGGCTTCTCCGTCAGCCACACCGCCACCTCCCTGGTCTGCTTCCTGCTGGGCGCGGTGGCGGGCGGCCGGTTGGCGGCGCGCGCCGGCGCGGGTTCCCGGCGCCGGTGGGCGCGGCTGACGCTGGCGGCCGAGGCGCTCCTGGTGGCCGTGGCGTCAGCGGTCGCCTTCGCCCGGCCCGGCGCCACCGGCACGGTCTACGCGCTCACCGCGCTCACGGCGTTCGCGATGGGCCTGCGCAACGCCACGGTCCGCAAACTGGGCGTCCCCGATCTGACGACCACGGTCCTGACGATGACCCTGACCGGCCTGGCCTCCGAGTCCCGGCTCGGCGACGCCACGGGCCACCGCTCCCCGCGCCGCACGGCCTCGGTGCTCGCCATGCTCGGCGGCGCCTGCCTGGGCGCCTGGCTGGTCCTGCACCACGGCCTGGGCATCCCCCTGGCGCTCGCCGCGGCGGCCTCCGGGCTGCTGGCGGTGGTGGCGTCGGGCCGCGAGTGAGCGGGGCACACCTCGGGGGAGGCAGGAACCGGGGCGGGGGACAGGGGCGCTCCTGCCTCCCTCGGGGTGTGCCGGCGGCGCCGGTCAGCCGGTGGTGACCTTCAGTTCCTTGACGCCGTTGATCCACGCCGAGCGCAGGCGGCGCGGGGCCTCGGCCGGCCGCAGGTCCGGCATGGCGTCGGCGATCGCGTTGAAGATCAGGTCGATCTCGAGGACGGCGAGCGACTTGCCGAGGCAGTAGTGCGGGCCGCCGCCGCCGAAGCCCAGGTGGGGGTTGGGGTCGCGGGTGATGTCGAAGGCGTCGGGGTCGGTGAAGACGGCCGGGTCGTGGTTGGCGGAGGCGTAGAACAGGCCCACCCGCTCGCCCTTCCCGATCCGCACGCCGCCGAGTTCGGTGTCCTGGGTGGCCGTCCGCTGGAAGGCGTTGACCGGGGTCGCCCAGCGGACGATCTCCTCGGCCGTGGTGGCCGGGCGCTCGCGCTTGAACAGGTCCCACTGGCCGGGGTGGGTGAGGAAGGCGTGCATGCCGTGGGTGATGGCGTTGCGGGTCGTCTCGTTGCCGGCGACCGCCAGCATCAGCACGAAGAAGCCGAACTCGTCGGAGTTCAGGTTGCCCTCGTCCTCGGCCGCCACCAGCGTGGTGACGATGTCGTGCGCCGGGCACCGCTTGCGCTCGGCGGCCATGTTCATCGCGTAGGCGATGATCTCGGCGGCCGACCGCGCGCCGGCCTCCTCGGTGATCGCGTACTCGGGATCGTCGTAGGCGATCATCCTGTTGGACCAGTCGAAGATCTTGGACCGGTCCTCCTGGGGCACGCCGATCAGCTCGGCGATGGCCTGCAACGGCAGTTCGCAGGCGACCTCGGTGACGAAGTCGAAGGGCCCCGAGCGGGCGCGGGCGGCCGCCACGATCGACTCGGCGCGGGCCCTCAGCCGCTCCTCCAGGGCGCGGATCGAGCGCGGCGTGAAGCCGCGCTGCACGATCTGGCGCACCCGCGTGTGCTCCGGAGGGTCCATGTTGAGCAGGATCAGCCGCTGGGCGTCGATCGCGCCGCGTTCGATGTGCGCGTTGAAGCGGATGATGGCCGTGTTGAGGGACGAGGAGAAGAGTTCGGGGTGCGTGGAAACGTACTTGACGTCCGCGTGCCGGGTCACCGCCCAGTACCCGGTGTCGGCGAAGCCGGCGATGCCGTGCGGCTGCGCGATCCAGCGGACGGGCTCGGTGCGGCGCAGCTCGGCGAACTCCGGAAGGGGCACGCGGTGGTGCAGCAGGTCGGGGTCGGTGAGGTCGAACCCGTCGGGCAGCGCTGGGCAGTGCATCGGCGACTCCAGCTATCTGACGGACCATCAGCGAGTGCGGTGAACGTAGTAACGGGTTCTACAAGTAGCAAGACTTCCGGCCACCCCAATGCGCGGCAAATTCGCACGGATCACGACTTCCGAGGCTGCACGCCCCTTGCGGCGGCGGACGCGGTGTCAGCAGACTGCACCCAGAACTAGTACGCGTTCTAGTTCTGGAGGAGAGCCCTCTCGGAGAGGACCCGCACCCATGGCCGCCGAACCCGTGATCGTCGAAGCCGTACGCACCCCGATCGGCAAGCGCGGCGGCGCGCTCGCCAACCTGCACCCCGCCTATCTGCTGGGCGAGACCTACCGTGAACTCCTCGGCCGCACCGGCATCCCCGCCGACGCGGTGGAGCAGATCGTCGGCGGCACGGTGACCCACGCCGGCGAGCAGTCCATGAACCCGGCGCGCACCGCCTGGCTGACCATGGGCCTGCCGTACGAGACCGCCGCGACCACGGTCGACTGCCAGTGCGGCTCCTCCCAGCAGGCCTCGCACATGGTGGCCAACATGGTCGCCGCCGGCGTGATCGACGTCGGCATCAGCTGCGGCGTCGAGGCGATGTCCCGGGTCCCGCTGGGCTCCGGCTCCAAGCACGGCCCCGGCAAGCCGTTCCCCGACGAGTGGAACGTGGACCTGCCCAACCAGTTCGAGGCGGCCGAGCGCATCGCCCGCCTGCGCGGCCTGACCCGGCAGGACGCCGACGCGCTGGGCCTGCGGTCGCAGGAGCGGGCGGCGCTGGCCTGGGCGGAGGAACGCTTCAAGCGGGAGACGTTCGCCGTGCAGGTGCCGACGACCGAGGAGGAGCAGTACGCCGGGCAGGGCATGTGGCGGCTGGTCGACCGGGACGAGGGCCTGCGCGACACGACCGTGGACGCGCTGTCCGGCCTCAAGCCGGTGATGCCGAGGGCGATCCACACCGCGGGCAACTCCTCGCAGATCTCGGACGGCGCCGCGGCGATCATGTGGGCGTCGAAGCGGATGGCGCGCGCCCTGAAGCTGAGGCCCCGGGCGCGGATCGTGGCCCAGGCCCTCGTGGGCGCCGACCCCCACTTCCACCTGGACGGCCCGATCGACGCGACCAAGGCCGTCCTCGGCAAGGCCGGCATGTCCCTCGCGGACATCGACCTCGTGGAGATCAACGAGGCCTTCGCGTCCGTGGTGTTGAGCTGGGCCCAGGTCTTCGAGCAGGACCTGGAGAAGGTCAACGTCAACGGCGGTGCGATCGCCCTGGGCCACCCCGTCGGCGCGACGGGAGCCCGCCTGATCACCACCGCCCTGCACGAACTGGAGCGCGCGGACAAGGAGTTCGCACTGATCACCATGTGCGCGGGCGGGGGGCTGGCGACCGGGACGATCATTCAGCGGCTGTAGCAGCCCAGTCGACGAAGCGGGAGAACGCGGCGGGGTCGAGGGAGAGGACCGGTCCCGCCGCGTTCTTCGAGTCTCGGACGGCGATGGTGGCGCAGGGGGTGTCGGCGATCTCCACGCAATCACCGCCTTGGTCACCGCTGTAGGACGACTTGCGCCAGGCCAGGCCGCCGAGGGGTGCGCACTCGACGCAGTTGCCGCCCTGGTCTCCGCTGTAGCTGGACTTACGCCACTTGCTCTCCATAGCGGTCCTCCATCACGCGCCGGATCAGCTCCGCCGACTCCCTGATGGAGAGCGCGGCGGCTTGAAGGTGATCGTAACGGAGCGAGCAATCCCTGACCGTGTCCGGGCTAGCGGTCGGATGCCCGCTCCCGTAGCCCTCGGTGTAGACGATGGCTGGGTCACCGGCAAAGCGGTACACGTCAAACGAGCCTTGCAGTCCGGTGTGCGCTCCAGCGGAAAACGGCAGAATCTGCACGTTGATCCGAGGATTGGTTTCGAACCACGACAGGTGAGCCAACTGGTCGCGCATGACCTTGCGACCGCCGATCTCCTGGTGCAGCGCCCCCTCGCTCAGGACCAGCCAGTAGATCGGGGACTCCATCTTCTCGAAGATGCGCTGGCGGGCGAGTCGTACGGCGGTTCGGTCGTCGAGGTCCGTCTCATCCATCGCCCCCAGCACGGCACGGGCGTAACCCGCAGTCTGAAGCAGCCCTGGCACCATGTGCGTCTCGAAGGCGCAGATCTCCGTCGCCCGCGCCTGGAGTTCCGCCACCTGCTGAAACCAAGCCGGAAGCTGACTCCTCATCACCAGCGGCTGGAGCCGGGACAGTAACCCGCCCGTGCACAGTGCAGCGTCCGCCCGCTCGCTGAAGTCGAGCGTCGGCAGCTTCCGGGCCGTCTCCACCTGGCCCACCAGGGACGCCGTGAAGTTGATGATGTCCCCGAGCTGCTTCTGCGTGAGCCCGGCCGTCTCCCGGAAGCGGCGCAGCTCGAAGCCGTAGTAGTCGAGCGGTGATGCGCTCGGGTCGAGGGTGTTGATGTTGACCACGAGTCCTCCTCACACAGCGGAGCGCGTTGTGTTCAGGTTGTAGCCCACCGTAGTGAACCCAGGTCAGCCTCGTCCTGTGAACCTCGACATTCCCCACACCCCCCAGTACCGCATGCACCTGACCGTCGGCGAGCACTCCGTGCGGCACGTCCGCCGGATCGTCCGCTCGCTGCTGCACGAGTGGGAACTGGCCGAACTGGCCTATTCCGTCGAGCTGGGCGTGAGCGAGCTCGTGACGAACGTCGTGCGGCACGTCCCGGACCGCCGCTGCACGGTCCTCGTGGCCCGGCAGACGGCGGGGGTCCGGGCCGAGGTGAGCGACGGTTTCGCCCCGCTCCCCCGCGTGCCGGGCGAGGCCGACCGGGACGCGGAGGGCGGGCGCGGGCTCATGCTGCTCGACGCCGTGGTCGACAAGTGGGGCGTGTCACCGGGTGTCGGCGGCGGAAAGACGGTCTGGTTCGAGTGCGGGACGGACTGAGGCGGCGGCGACGGCGGCGCGCGGGCCCTGGAAGACGTACGACAGCCCGAAGCCCGCGCCGACCACCAGCGCGCCGCCGACCGCGTCCAGCACCCAGTGGTTGCCGGTCGCGACGATGGCCGAGACGGTGAACAGCGGGTGCAGGAGGCCGAGGGCCTTCATCCACCACTTCGGGGCGACGACCGCGATGACCAGGCCGCACCACAGGGCCCAGCCGAAGTGCAGGGACGGCATCGCCGCGTACTGGTTGGTGAGCGCGGTCAGGGTGCCGTAGTCCGGCTTGGAGAAGTCCTGGACGCCGTGGACGGTGTCGATGATGCCGAGGGTGGGCATCAGGCGCGGCGGGGCCAGCGGGAAGAGCCAGAAGCCGATCAGGGCGAGGAAGGTGGCGAAGCCGAGGGAGGCGCGGGCCCAGCGGTAGTCGACCGGGCGGCGCCAGTAGAGGACGGCGAGGACCGCCAGCGGGACCACGAAGTGGAAGGACTCGTAGTAGAAGTCGAAGAAGTCCCGCAGCCAGCCGACCTTCACCACGGCGTGGTTGGCCCAGTGCTCGACGTCGATGTGCAGGAAGCGTTCGACGTCGAGCACGATGTGCCCGTGGTGCTCGGCCCGCGCCCGGCCGCCGGAGATGGTGCCGCCGGTCGCGGCCAGCCGGACCTGCTGGTAGGCCGCGTACACGACCCGGATGAGCAGCAGCTCCAGCAGAAGGTTCGGGCGGGTCAGGACCCGGCGCAGGAAGGGCGCCGGCGGGACCCGGCCGAAGCGGGCCGGGACCTGCGGGGCGTACTCGGTCGCGATCGGGGTCCGGTAGTACGGCGAGGTGCGGGACAGGAAGGGGACGGCCGTGGCGGCGGCCAGGGCCGCGAGCAGCACCAGGTTGTCCCGCAGCGGATACACCACCGGCATGTTCGGCAGCATCATCTTCGCCGGGAGGGTGGTCACCAGGACGACGGCGACGGGCCAGACGTAGCGGTCGGAGGCCCGCCTGCCGACCCGGCCGACCACCGCGAGCAGCAGCCACAGCAGCTGGTGCTGCCAGGTGGTGGGGGACACCGTGACGGCGGCGCAGCCGGTGATCGCCACAGCGAGCAGGAGCTGGCCGTCGTGGGCGTAGCGGACCGCGCGGCGCACGGCGAGGGCGACGACGACGGCGCTCAGGGCGAGAAAGAGCGCGATCTCCAGGGGGCCGGTGAGGTCCAGGCGGAGCAGGGCGCCGTGCAGGGACTGGTTGCCGAGGGCGTCGGCCTTGCCGCCGAGGCCGACGCCGGCCATGTGGTGCACCCAGTAGGTGTACGAATCGTGGGGCATCGCCGCCCAGGCGAGCGCGGTGCAGGCGGCGAAGGTGCCGGCCGTGGTGAGGGCGGCCCGGCGGCGGCCGGTGAACCACAGCAGCGGGGCGAAGAGGAGCACGGTGGGCTGGAGGGCGGCCGCCACGCCTATGCACAGGCCGCTGGTGCGCTCCCCGCGGACGGTGAAGCAGCCGAGCAGGACCAGCAGCACCGGGATGATGCTGGTCTGGCCGAGCCACAGGGCGTTGCGGACCGGCAGCGAGACCATGAGCAGGCTGATCGCGACGGGCGCGGCCAGCAGGGAGGTACGGCGGCTGACGGGCTGGGGCAGCGCCCGGGCGGCGATCAGCCCCAGGGCGGCGACCAGCAGCAGGGTGCCGAAGGTCCAGCCCCAGCCGAGGGCCTGCTCGGCGGAGCGCGTGAGGGGCTTGAGGACCAGGCCGGCGAAGGGGGTGCCGGTGAACCGGGTCGAGTCGTAGAGCGAGCCCTTCACGTGCAGGACGCCGTGCGGTCCGACCCAGGTCTCCAGGTCGGTGAGCCGGTCCCCGCTCGGGGTGGTGAGGACGACGGCCATCTCCCGGATCGCGAGCACCGCCGCTACTGCCCAGAGCGCGAGCCGGGCCGCACGCAGGCGTGCCCCTTCCGCGCTCGCACCGAAGGCATCCGCCGGTCGCCCGCTGCGCTCCACGTTCGCCACGCCTCGTCGGCCTCCCGCCCCGTTCGTCCCGGGCGTGGGCCGCCCGGATTCCCTCTGCGAACCCTATGAGGCTCACAGGCCCCCTGGACAGGACGCGGGCCACCCCTGATTCACCTGTCGTCCGTCCGTCTTTGGTCCGGACGACGATAGTGGGAGGCCGGTGCGGTTGCGCCCGCGGGGCGCGAGAAGCATCACAGCGACGGGCCGGAGGGCAGGGGCGCGAGCGGGCAGACGTACCTGCGTACGCACCATTCAGCTGCCCTATGCATCGATATGCGCGCGGACCGTGACAGGCCCTCCTCTGTCTATGGTCGCCCTTCGGCCCGTCGCACGTCACAGCCGCCGTCCCGGGCCGTGTCCTGTCCCCGTCGAAAGGTAGGCGAGCCCCGTTTTGGCGAGCGCCGCAGCTGTTACCCCGCACACCCAGCACCTGAAGACCCGGCGGGCCGTCCAGGCCCGCGACGTCACCGTCACCGACCCAGCGCTGGTCAGGCGCGCCGTGAAGGCGGCCGCGGTCGGCAACGCCATGGAGTGGTTCGACTTCGGCGTCTACAGCTACATCGCCGTCACCCTGGGCAAGGTCTTCTTCCCGTCCGGCAGCCCGACCGCGCAGCTGCTGTCGACCTTCGGCGCCTTCGCGGCGGCCTTCGTGGTCCGCCCGCTGGGCGGCATGGTCTTCGGCCCGCTGGGCGACCGGGTGGGCCGGCAGAAGGTCCTCGCCGTGACGATGATCATGATGGCGGCGGGCACGTTCGCGATCGGCCTGATCCCGTCGTACGGCGCGATCGGCGTCGGCGCCCCACTGCTCCTGCTGGCCGCCCGTCTGGTGCAGGGCTTCTCCACCGGCGGCGAGTACGCGGGCGCCTCGACGTTCATCGCCGAGTACGCGCCGGACAAGAAGCGCGGCTTCTTCGGCAGCTGGCTGGAGTTCGGCACGCTCGCGGGCTACATCGGCGGCGCGGGTCTGGTCACGGTGATGACGGCCGTGCTGTCCTCCCACGACCTGCTCTCCTGGGGCTGGCGCGTGCCGTTCCTGATCGCGGGTCCGATGGGCATCATCGGCCTGTACCTGCGGATGCGGCTGGAGGAGACCCCGGCGTTCGCGGCCGAGGTCGAGAAGGCGGAGGCGGCCCGGCCGAAGGTGCCGCTGCGCGAGATGGTCGCGGGCCAGTGGCGGGCGCTGCTGCTGTGCATGGGCCTGGTGCTCGTCTTCAACGTCACCGACTACATGCTGCTGTCGTACATGCCGAGCTACCTGACCAGTGAGCTGAAGTACGACGAGACGCACGGGCTGCTGGTGGTGCTCGGCGTGATGGCCCTGATGATGATCGTCCAGCCGTTCGCCGGCGCGCTGACCGACCGGGTCGGCCGCCGTCCGGTGATCGCGGCGGGCTGTGCCGGCTTCCTGCTCCTGTCCGTCCCGGCCCTGCTCCTGATCCGTCAGGGCAGCCTGCTCGCGGTCGCGCTCGGCATGGGCGCGCTGGGCCTGCTGCTGGTCTGCTTCACCGCGGCCATGCCGGCCGCGCTGCCCGCGCTCTTCCCGACCCGGGTCCGCTACGGCTCCCTGTCGATCGGCTTCAACGTGTCGGTGTCCCTGTTCGGCGGCACCACCCCGCTGGTGGTCACCGCGCTGATCGGGGCGACGGGCAACGTGATGATGCCCGCGTACTACATGATGGCCGCGGCCGTCGTGGGCGGCTTCGCCGTATGGCGCATCACGGAGTCCGCGGGCCGGCCGCTGCCGGGCTCGGCCCCGTCGGTCGAGCAGCGGTAGCCGCCGGCGGCTGTGCCGAAGGGGGCCGGGGACACCGCGGCCGGGCGGTCTCTTTTCGAGACCGCCCGGCCGTTGTCGTCTCCCGGTGCCGGTGCGGACCGGGTCAGTGGCCCGCGGACTGCTCCGGGCGGGCGTGGCGGGGCAGGAGGAAGGCGAGCAGGAAGGTCAGCGCGAGCATGCCGTCGACGATCCACAGCACCGTCTTCATGACCGTGCCGAACCCGCTGCGGAAGGCCGAGGACGCCGTGGCCTGCAGGGCGGCGGGGACGCGGGCGCCCGCCTGGGGCGAGGTCACGGCGGACCGGGCGTCCTTCTCCAGGCGCGCGCAGGACGCCGGGGTCGCGGCCGGGTCCTTGGCCACGGCGCGGTCCGAGGCGCAACGGCGCAGGTCGGCCACGACGCGGTCGCGGGCGGCGGGCGCGACCTGCGCGGCGGCGAGCTGCCGCCGCAGGCCGTCCGCGTGGTGGTCGACGGCGGTGGCGATGCCGCCGCCCAGCAGGCCGAAGAACACGGTGCCGAGCAGCGCCACGCCGAAGGCGCCGCCGAGCTGCTGCATCGCGGTCATCGTGCCGGACGCCGAGCCCGTCTCGTGCTGCTCGACGCTGGCGAGGACGATGTCGAAGAACGGCGCCATGAGCAGGCCCATGCCGATGCCGGTGACGAGCAGGGCGGGCAGCAGCTGCCAGGGGCCGACGCCGCCGCCGACCCGGTCCAGGGTCAGCCACACGCCGAACACGCCGAGCGCCATGACCAGCGCCCCCGCCTGCAGCACGGCCCGTCCGAACCGGGCGACGCCCTGGGCGACCCCGAAGCCGACGATCATGCCGCCCGACCAGGGCACCATCACCAGGCCGGCCTTGAGCGGCGAGTAGCCGAGGCCGATCTGGGTGTAGAGGTTGAAGACCAGCATGAAGCCCTGCATGGTCGAGAAGAACACCAGCCCGAGGGTCATGCCGCCGCTGAAGCCGCGCTTGCGGAACAGGCTGGGGACGACCAGCGGGTCCAGGCCCGCCTTGCTGCGGCGGGACTCGTAGGCGCCGAAGACGGCGAACACGGCGAGCGAGGCCGCCATCATCGCGAAGGTCCACACCGGCCAGTCGTACTCACGGCCCTGGACCAGCGGGAAGATGATGAGCAGCGCGCCGAGCGAGACCAGGAGCATGCCGGGGACGTCCAGGCGCGGCCGGGTGCCGGAGCGGCCCCTCGGCAGGTAGCGCAGGGCGCCGAGGAAGGCGGCGGCGCCCAGCGGCAGGTTGATCAGGAAGATCATCCGCCAGCCGGTGCCGAAGTAGTCGGCGTCGACGAGCCAGCCCGCCAGGACCGGCCCGCACACCGCGGACAGCCCCATGATCGGGCCGAACATGCCGAAGGCCTTCTGCGACTCCTTGGGCGGGAACATCTCCTTGATCATGCCGAGGCCCTGCGGCAGCATCACCGCGCCGAACAGCCCCTGCGCGACGCGGGCGGTGATCAGCATCCCGGGCGACACGGACACCGCGCACAGCAGCGAACCCGCGGTGAAGCCGGCGGCGCCCACCAGGAACATCCGGCGGCGTCCGTGGATGTCGCCGAGCCGGCCTCCGGTGACGAGCCCGACGGCCATCGAGAGGGTGTACGCGGCGGCGAGCCACTGCAGCGTGGAGGCGCCGCCGCCCAGGTCGGCCCGCATGGAGGGCCCGGCGATGTTGGTGACGACGGCGTCGAGGAGATCCATCACCTCGGCCGCGAGGATCACGAAGAGCGCAGCCCAGCGCCACCGGTAGGGCGCCGGGGAGTCGGTGTGCGTCTCGGCGGACGCGACTCCGGTGGTGGACATGGAGACTCCTCGGAAGAACGGATGGAGAACGCTGTTCACCGTAACAGAACATCGCTCACCCAGAGAACAGTGTTCATTAAGATATAGCGCAATCGCGAGTGACTGACAAGATATATCGCGTCACCCGGTCCCGGTGCCCAGAGGGCCGCAGCTCACCGCGGGAGAACACTGTTCTCCCGGCGCCTAGACTGGGGCCATGAGCGACGCGGCCGCCGGCACCCCCGCATCCCCTCCGCCGTCCCCCTGGGAGCGCAGGCGCCCCGCCCGCGCCCAGGCCGCTCCCGCGCGCGCCCCGCTGTCCCGGGACCGCATCGTCGAGGCGGCCTTCACCGTGCTGGACCGCGAGGGGCTCGACGGGCTGTCGATGCGCCGGGTCGCGGCCGAACTCGGCGTGACGGTCTCCGCCCTCTACGCCCACGTCAGCTCCAAGGACGACCTGCTGGAGCTGATGTACGCGCGGCTCTTCGACGGCGTCGAGATGCCCGAGGCCGACCCGGAGCGGTGGCAGGAGCAGGTGCGGGACTACGCCCGTGCCGGGCGGCAGCGCCTGCTGTCGCACCGGGACATGGCCCGCATCTCCATGGCGCACGTCCCCTTCACCGCCGAACTGCTGCCGCACGTCGAGACGTTGCTCGCCATCTTCCGCACCGCCGGGCTGCCGGACCGCATCGCGGCGGAGGCCGGTGACCTCCTGTCCACCTACATCGACGGGTTCGTCCTGGAGGAGGGCATGTGGCAGGACCGGGCCGGCCGGGAGGGCGGCGACGGCGCCTCCCTGGCCCGCCCCGACTGGCGCGAGATGGCCGACCGGATGCGGGACTACTTCGCGTCCCTGCCCGCGGCGGACTTCCCGCACCTGCGCGCCCTGGCCGGGCTGATGGTGAGCGACTCCTCCGACGAGAGGTTCGACATCGGCCTGGAGATCATCCTGCGCGGCCTGGCGAGCTACCTGCCGCAACCGGAGCCGCCCCGCGACGGCGCCCGCTGACTCCCCCACCCCGCGCATTGGCCGGTGATCGCCCCCTGGGCGGCACTCGGCTGAGATGATCGTGGCGGGCAGGGCAGAGGTGCCTTGGGCAGACACTCGGGAAAGGCAGCAGACGCATGAGCGGGTCGCAGCTCTGGGACGACGTCGACGACTACTTCACCAGCCAACTCTCGCCCGACGACGACGCGCTGCGGGCTGCCCTGACGGACAACGCGGCCGCGGGGCTGCCCGACATCGGGGTCACGGCCGCCCAGGGCAAGTTCCTGCAGCTGCTCGCGCAGGTGCAGGGAGCCCACCACATCCTGGAGATCGGCACGCTCGGCGGGTACAGCACGATCTGGCTGGCCCGCGCGCTGCCCGAGGACGGCAGGCTGATCTCGCTGGAGTACAGCGCCAAGCACGCCGAGGTGGCCACCCGGAACATCGCCCGCGCGGGCCTGGACCGGATCGCGGAGGTGCGGGTGGGACCGGCCCTGGAGTCGCTGCCCAAGCTGGCCGACGAGAACCCCGCCCCCTTCGACCTGGTCTTCATCGACGCCGACAAGGCCAACAACGCGCACTACGTCGAGTGGGCGCTGCGGCTCACCCGTGCGGGCAGCCTGATCGTCGTGGACAACGTGGTGCGCGGCGGCCGCGTCCTGGACGCCGGCAGCACCGAGCCGGACGTCGTCGGCACCCGCGCCGCCATCGAGCTGATCGCCACCCACCCCAGACTCACCGGCACCGCCCTCCAGACGGTCGGCCACAAGGGCCACGACGGCTTCGCCCTGGCCCGCGTACTGGCCTGACCGACCGGCCCCGGCCCGCCCCGCCCGGGCGCTGGGGTGAGCCGGGCCCGGCGGGCAGGCGGGTGTGTCAGGCCTCGTGGTAGAAGCCGACGTTGACGCTGCGGGGGGCGGTGCGGTCGTGGACGACGATCTCGCCGGAGCCGCCGTGCGGGAGCGGGACGGTCGCGCCGTAGGCGAGGGGCTGCGTGTGCTCCCCCACGGTCAGCCGCACCTCGGACGCCGGCTCGGTCTGCGAGCCGCGCAGCCAGGTCAGGTGCCAGGTGCCGTCGGGTCCGCAGACGAACTCCAGGTGGACGCGGGAGACGAACAGCCAGTCCTCGGGGGTGACCAGCCGGCACACGGACCCGTCGCGGCCGACCCGCAGCGCGGCGCCCGGCTCGCTCGGCACCTCCGCCATCGTCATCCCGGCGGTGGCACCCGCGTCGGCCCCGGAGACGGTGGCCATGGTCAGTTCGAGCACGCGCGTTCCCCCTGAAGCGTCCTTGCACGGTGGGCGGTCCGCGTACGGACCGCCGCCGCATGATAAAACGCCCGGCCGGGCGGCGTCCGGCACAATGGGGTTCATGACCGAGCGAAAGCCACCTGGGGTGCCGTTCGAGTCCTGGGCCGACCGGCAGATCCGCGACGCGCAGGCGCGCGGTGAGTTCGAGCGGCTGCCGGGGGCCGGCCGCCCGCTGCCCTCCGATCTCGACTCCGCCCATGACGAACTGTGGTGGGTGAAGCGCAAGATGGCGCGCGAGGGGCTGGCCGTGCTGCCGCCCTCCCTGGCCCTGCGCAAAGAGGCCGAGGACGCGCTGGCGGCGGCGTACGCGGCCCCCTCCGAGCGGATCGCCCGGAAGATCATCGAGGACGTCAACGTCAAGATCCGCGACATGATGTTCAAGCCGCCGCCCGGTCCCCCGCTGGGGAAGAAGCCGTACGACGTCGAGGAGGTCGTACGCCAGTGGCGGCGGCTTCGGGCGTCAGAGGTGTAGCAGGCGTCCGGCCAGCTCCCGGTAGTCACGCAACGCGAGCCGCAGCTGCTCGGTGTCGTTCCCGGCGTCCGTGGTGCGGCCCTCCTCGCCCTCCCACGCCATGCGCAGGGTGCGCCGGCGCCGGGCCACGGCCTCGTCGAAACGCGCGGCGATCTCCTCCAGCGCACGGTCGGCCTGCTCGACGGCGGCCCGGGGCTCGTCCACGAACGCGGCGCTCACCTGCCGTATCCGCTGCTCCCACCGGTCGGTCTCGTCGTGCGGCAGCAGCGGGGCGCCGTGCCCGGAGGGGCCGCTCTCGCTCTCAGCGGCACCGGAGCAAGGCCCGGCCGGCGCCGCCGGCCAGACGTCCGTGGCCGCCTCGCGGCCGGTGACCTGCCCGGCGGTGGGTACGCCCAGGCCGTCGTCCGGCATGTCGTCCTCCGCCGTCGCGGGTCCGCCGGGGGCGGACCCGCCGAGGTGCTCCTCGCCGCCCGCGCCCATCGACCGCTCCCGTATCCCGGCCCGTGCGCCGTCACCCCCGGTGCCCAGGTCCTCCGTGCCGGGCCGGCTCGCGCCGCCCGCCGTGGGGC
>NZ_JBLEBI010000160.1:0-15893 GCF_047340315.1 Streptomyces sp. AF1A | reverse complement strand
TGCTGGCCGAGGTGGCCTCCGAGATCGGGGCGCCGTGCCCGCACCCGGCGACGCCCCGACCGGCCTGCCCTGGGGCATCACCCTGCTCGCCGCCGGCCTCGCGGTACCGGCCTACGCGGGCGAGGGCGCCCCCGCTGCCTCCCTGACCACGTTCTCCGGGCAGGCCGTCCCCGTCCTCCTCGGCTGGGTCCTCACCGCCGCCGGGCTCGTCGTCGCCGCGCCGGGCCTCACCCACCTGTGCGGCCGGCTGCTGCAGGCCGTCCGCCCCGGCGCCCTGCGGCTGCTCGCGGGCCGCGTGCTGATGGCGGAGGCCACCCGGATCGGCCGCCCCCTCGGCGTGCTGTGCGCGGTCGTGGCGGCCGGCTGTGCGACGACCGCCCTCTACGACTCCCCCGCGCCCTCCTTCGGCCCGCTGCGCGTCCTCGGCGCGCTCGTCGTCGTAGGCTGCGCGGTCGCGACCCTGCTGACCGTGGCCGTCGAGACCCGGCAGTGCCGCGCCGACACCACCGCGGCCCTGCTCCGCCTCGGCGCCCCGGCCATGGTGCTGCGCGCCGCCGCGGCCCTGCGCGCAGCCGCCCTCCTCACCCTCTTCGGCCCCCTCACCCTGGCCGTCGCCGCCCTGGCGGCGCTCCCGCTCGCCGACTGAGAGAAGAAGTGCCGGCCCACCGTGGAAAAAAATTCCGGCCCACCGATGAGTTCCGGTGGGCGCCGGTGTCTACCCCGGCGAAGAAGTCGGCACCCGAACCGGGAGACACCACCCCATGTACCAGCAGATGATCTTCGTGAACCTGCCCGTGAACGACCTCGACGCCTCGAAGAAGTTCTTCACCGAGCTGGGCTACACGATCAACCCGCAGTTCAGCGACGAGAAGGCCGCCTCCGTGGTGATCAGCGACACCATCGTGGCGATGCTGCTCACCAAGCCCTTCTACGCGAGCTTCACCAAGAAGCAGATCGCCGACGCGACGGCGACCAGCGAGGTGCTGATCTGCCTGAGCGCCGAGAGCCGCGAGAAGGTCGACGAGCTGGTCGCCAAGGCCGTCGCGGCCGGCGGCACGGAGAGCGGCGAGAAGCAGGACCACGGCTTCATGTACGGCCGCGCCTTCGACGACCTCGACGGCCACACCTGGGAAATCATGTGGATGGACCCGGCGGCCATCCAGGGCTGACCCCGGCCGTCCGAACTGCCGTACGTAGCATGGGCGGGTGCATCCGACACCCGCCCAGCCGCGCCGCGCGGCCCCTGCCCGTGCCCGGGAGATCGAGTCGCTCGCCGAGTTCGACGAGGTCGTCGCCGAGCAGGGCACCCTCGCCCGATACCGCGTCCAGGCCGTGGACCTGACGGCACGTACGAGCGCGCTGCTCCGCCTCGACACCACGGGCGCCGTCTTCCTCGGCTGCCCGATGGCCCCCGAGGCCGCCGCCCACGTCCGCTCGGCCGGCGCCCTCGTCTTCCCACCCGTCCCGGGCCTGCCCTTCGACCCGTACCGGGGCTTCGCCTACACGCCCGTCGAGTTGTTCGAGTCCCTGGAGGAGGGCTACGAGGCGACGCCGGACGCGCGGGCCTACGCCTGGTTCCGGCGGACCAAGGCGGACGGTGACGTCTTCTCCTCCATGCTCCGCGCCATCCACGACGACGCGGTCTCCGACGCGCTCGACGAACTCCTCGACGGCGCCCGCGTGGTGGGTGTCATGGGCGGCCACGCGATGGCCCGCGGCAGCGCCGAGTACGCGGGCGCGGCCCGCCTGGGCCGCGAGCTGACCCGCGCCGGGTTCACGGTCGCCACCGGCGGCGGACCGGGCGCGATGGAGGCGGCGAACCTCGGCGCGTACGCCGCTCCCTTCGCGGACGACATGCTGACGGAGTCGCTCGAACTCCTCGCCAAGGCGCCTTCCTTCCGGCCGTCGGTCACCGACTGGGCGCGGGCCGCCTTCGAGGTGCGCGAGCGCTGGCCCGGCGGCGGGGAGTCGGTGGGCATCCCCACCTGGTTCTACGGCCACGAGCCGCCGAACGCCTTCGCCGCGCACATAGCCAAATACTTCGCCAACGCCACCCGCGAGGACGGCCTGCTGGCCCGCTCCACCGCCGGGGTGGTGTTCCTGCCGGGCGCCGCCGGGACCGTACAGGAGATCTTCGACAACGCGACGCCGAACTACTACGAGTCCCGCGGCGAGCCGACGCCGATGGTGCTCGTGGACCGGGAGCACTGGACCCGGCGGCTGCCGGCCTGGCCGCTGCTGCGGTCGCTCGCCGAGGGCCGGGCGATGGAGTCCCGAATCGCCCTCGTTGACCGGATCGAGCAGGCTCCGGAGGCGATCAAACGTCTCGGCGGTTAATAAGAAGGTAAAGCCAACGGCTGTCGGGGGCATATGCATTGACACTCCTTATGGAGCGCTTATAGACCTGTGATCCTCCTGGGGGTGCTGGGGCCTCACCTCATTCGTCGCTCCAACTCCCCTCTAGCCCCCCGCAGTTATGCTCTGTAAAGGACAAACGTGTCCATAACTCGCCGTAGCGCACGTCGTTCCGTGCGCATCCTGGGTGTTGCCTCCGCCTCGGCCGCGGTGGTGCTGGGTCTGTCCAGCTCCGCGTTCGCGTGCAGCATCGGTGACTTCAAGGCCGAGGCCACGTGCACCGGTGACAAGGGTCAGATCGTCATCACCGACAAGGACTCGTCCCGCACCAAGGCTCACGTCATCGTCTTCGAGAAGAACGACGCCGTCGAGACGCAGGTCGCCGAGGCGGACGTGACGGGCTCCGCCCAGGGCACGCAGACCCCGATCGACGTGGACTGGAAGGCCTCCACCACCTACCGCGTCGAGGTCAAGGTCAAGAGCGGCCGGTTCAACTTCGACAAGTTCACCCCGGACCTGGTCACCCCGGCCACCGCCTGCAAGAAGGAAGAGTCCCCGACGCCGACGGCCAGCGACTCGCCGTCCCCGACCAAGTCCGCCCCGGCCGAGTCGGCGACCCCGACCCCGTCGGCCTCGGACACCAGCTCCGCCCCGGCGGCCACGTCGAGCAACGCGCCGTCTCCGGCGGCCGGTGACTCGAACCTCGCCGAGACCGGTGCGAACTCCAACACGCCTCTGATCGCCGGCATCGCGGCCGCCCTGGTCGTCGTCGGCGGTGGCGCGGTCTTCTTCGGCATGCGCCGCCGTGGGGCCCGCGACAACGGCTGACGCCGTACCTGGAACACGTCGCCGCGGCCCGTCCCCCTATCCCCAGGGGACGGGCCGCGGCCGTGTGTCCGGCCGAAGAAGATCCGCTCCGGCCGGAGCTCCACCCCAGGGGCGGCCGATCAGTCCAGCACGACGACGTCCGCCGCGTCGAACTCCGCGCCCACCCGGGCCCCGGCCTCCGGCGCGTCCCGCAGCGCGCAGGCCGCCTCCAGCCGCGGACCGTCCTCGGGCTGGAGGTGGACGGCCACATGCGTGCCCTTGAACGTGCGGGCGGTGACCGTGCAGCGCAGTCCCGTGTCGGCCGGCACCAGCCGGACCCCGGCGGGCCGTACCAGCAGCGTGTGCGCGCCCTGCGGCGATCCGTCGGGCACCGGCAGCTTGCCCCACGGGCTGTCCGCCGCCGTCCCGGCGACCGTCGCCGGAACCACGTTGTCGAAGCCGAGGAAACGGGCCACGAACGCGTCGGCGGGCCGCTGCCAGACCTCCAGGGGCGTCCCGGACTGCGCGATCCGCCCGTCCCGCATCACCACCACCCGGTCGGCCAGCGCGAACGCCTCGCCCTGGTCATGGGTGACGGCCAGCACGGTCGTACCCAACCGGCCGAACAGCTCGCGCAGTTCGACCACCAGGCGCTCGCGCAGGGAGCGGTCGAGCTGACCCAGCGGCTCGTCCAGCATGAGCAGCCGGGGCCGGGGGGCGAGGGCGCGGGCGAGGGCCACCCGCTGCTGCTCGCCGCCGGACAGGGACGCCACGGCCCGCCGGGCCGCCCCGGGCAGCCCGACGAGTTGCAGCAACTGCCCGACCTCGGCGTCCCGTTCGGCCCTGGCCGTGCCGTGCATCCGCAGCCCGAACGCCACGTTGGCGCCGACGTCCCGCTGCGGAAAGAGCTGGTGGTCCTGGAACATCAGGCCGACGCCCCGCTGGTGCGCGGGCACGCCCGCCTGGTCGCGCCCGCCGAGCAGCACCCGACCGGAGTCGAGGGGCTGCAGGCCCGCCACCGCCCGCAGCAGCGTCGACTTCCCGCTGCCGCTGGGCCCGAGCACGCACACCACCTCGTGCTCGGCGACCTCCAGGCCGACCGCGTCCAGCACGGTCCGGCCGCCGAGGCGCACGGTCGCGGCGTCAAGGCTCAGCAGCATCAGAACTCCCCCGTCCGGTCGGTGCGCAGTCGCTCCAGAAGCAGCAGCGCGGCGGCGCACACCACCATCAGAATCGTCGAAAGGGCCATCGCCTGGCCGTAGTTGAGGTCTCCGGGGCGGCTGAGCAGCCGGGCCACGGCGACCGGGAGCGTCGGGTTGTCGGGCCGGGCGATGAACACCGTCGCCCCGAACTCACCCAGCGAGACGGCGAACGCGAACCCGGCCGCGACCAGCAGCGCCCGCCGCACCAGCGGCAGGTCCACCTCCCGCCACGCCCGCCAGGGCGAGGCCCCGAGCACGGCCGCCGCCTCCCTGAGCCGTCCGTCCACCGCGCGCAGCACCGGCAGCATGGTCCGTACGACGAAGGGGGCGCCGACCAGGGCCTGGGCGAGCGGCACCAGGATCCAGGACTGGCGCAGGTCAAGCGGCGGCCTGTCGAGGGCGATGAGGAAGCCGAAACCGACGGTCACGGCGGACACGCCGAGCGGCAGCATCAGCAGCGCGTCGAAGCCCCGCACCAGCCGCCCGGCGCCCCGGCGGGCCAGCGCGGCGGCGGCGAGACCTCCGATCAGCACCGCGATGGCGGTGGCGGCGACCGCGTACTGCAGCGAGGTCCACACCGCGTGCACGGGTGCGACCAGGAAGGTGCCGCCGTCGGAGTCCGCCAGCGCCCGGTAGTAGCCGAGGCCGGGCGCGTCCAGGGAGCGCCGGACGAGGACGGCGAGCGGCAGCACCAGCAGCAGTGCGACGGTGCCGAGGACGCCGGCGAGCAGCGCCCACTGCCCGGCGCCGCGCGGACGCCGGGCGGTGACGTTCGGGGCGACGAGGCGCAGGGCGGTCTCCCGGCGCCGTACCGTCCACGCGTGCACGGCGAGGACGGCGCCGACCGCGACGAACTGGACGAGGGTGAGGACGGCGGCCGTGGGCAGGTCGAAGACCTCCGAGGTCTGCCGGTAGATCTCCACTTCGATGGTGGAGAACGTGGGCCCGCCGAGGATCTGGACGACGCCGAAGGAGGTGAAGGTGAACAGGAACACCATCAGCGCGGCGGCGGCCACGGCGGGCGCCAGGGCCGGGAGGGTGACCTTCCGCCACGCCTGGAGGGGCGATGCGCCCAGCATGCGCGCGGCCTCCTCCTGCCGGGGGTCGAGCTGGGCCCACAGCCCGCCCACCGTCCGCACGACGACGGCGTAGTTGAAGAAGACATGGGCCAGCAGGATGGCCCACACCGTGGTGTCCAGCCGTACGCCCCACAGCCGGTCGAGCAGCCCGCCGTGCCCGACCAGCGCGAGGAACGCGCTGCCGGCGACGACGGTCGGCAGCACGAACGGCACGGTGACGACGGCGCGCAGCACCTGCTTGCCCGGGAAGTCGAGCCGGGCGAAGACGTGGGCGGCGGGCAGGGCGAGCAGCAGGGTCAGCGCGGTGGAGGCGAGCGCCTGCCAGGTGGTGAACCACAGCACGTGCCGGATGTCCGGCTGCGTGAGCACGTCCGCGATCCGCCCGGGATGCCAGGCGCCGTCGGTCTTCAGCCCGCGGGCCACGATCGCGGCCACCGGCCAGGCGAAGAACACGGCGAAGAACGCGACGGGCAGGGCCAGCAGCCCGAGCCGCGTCGCGCTCCCGCGCATGTCCCGTCGGCGGGGAGCTACTTCAGTACGAGCGAGGTCCACGTCTTGACCCACTGATCACGGTTGGCGGCGATCTTGTCGGGGGCCATGGTCTCGGGGTGCTGGGCGGCCGGGCCGTACTTGGTGAAGTCGGCGGGCACGGCGGCCCCCTTCACCACCGGGTAGACGAACATCTTGAGCGGCATGTCCTCCTGGAACTCCTTGGTCAGCAGGAAGTCGATGAAGGCCTTGGCGCCCTTGGGGTTCTTCGCGTTGCTCAGCACCCCGGCGAACTCGATCTGCCGGAAGCAGGTGCCGGTGGCCACGCCGGTCGGGGCGGTGCTGGGCCGCTTCTTGGCGTAGATCACCTCGGCGGGCGGGGAGGAGGCGTACGACACGACCAGCGGCCGGTCGCCACCGGCCTTCTTCCCCTCCGACGAGCCGGAGAACTCCTGGTAGTAGGCCTGGTCCCAGCCGTCGACGACCTTCACGCCGTTGGCCTTCAGCTTCTTCCAGTAGTCCTGCCAGCTGTTGTCGCCGAACTGCGCGGCGCTGCCGAGCAGGAAGCCGAGGCCGGGCGAGGAGGTGGCCGCGTTCTCGGTGACGAGCAGGTTCTTGTACTCGGGCCTGGCCAGGTCGGCGAAGGACTGCGGCGGGGCGAGACGGTGGTCGGCGAAGTACTTCTTGTCGTAGTTGACGCATATGTCGCCGTAGTCGATCGGCGTGACCCGGTGCCTGTCCTTGTCGAGTTGGTACTGGGCGCCGACCGTGCCGAGTCCCTTGGCGGTGTACGGCTGGAACAGCCCGTTGTCGAGGGCCCGGGACAGCAGCGTGTTGTCGACGCCGAAGAAGACGTCGCCCTGGGGGTTGTCCTTGGTCAGGATGGCCTTGTTGACGGCCTGTCCCGCGTCGCCGTCCCGCAGGTTTCTGACCTTGTACCCGGACTGCCTCTCGAAGTCCTTGATGACGCTCTTGGAGGCGGCCCACGAGTCGTGGCTGACGAGGGTCACGGTCTTGGAGTCGCCGGAGGCGTGGCTGCCGGACGATCCGCATGCGGCGAGGGTGACCATGCCCAGGGCGACGGCCACGGCCGCCAGCCGCCTTGTGGTGATGCTCAACGAAGTCCTCCTGGGGTTGGCCAGGAAGAGACGCGGCCCTGCCCGGGCTCCCGCGCGGGAGCCCGGGCAGGGCGCAACAGCTCGAGTGATGACCGAACTTCCTACCCAGAATGACCTGGGCGAGGTTCAGAGGGTCTGCGGCCCGGTTGCCGCACTCTCAGCGCTGTGGCGCTCCCCTGTCGGAATATGGAGTTGTATGGACGTCGTCAGATTACCGCTCGGTGGCCGCCAGCTGACCACAGGCCCCGTCGATCTCCTGGCCCCGGGTGTCCCGGATGGTGACCGGTACCCCGTGCGCCTCGATGGCCGCCACGAAGGCCTTCTCGTCCTCGGGCCGTGAGGCGGTCCACCGGGAGCCCGGAGTCGGGTTCAGCGGGATGAGGTTGACGTGCACGGGCTTGCCCCTGAGCAGCCGGCCGAGCCGGTCGCCGCGCCATGCCTGGTCGTTGATGTCCCGGATCATGGCGTACTCGATGGACAGCCGGCGCCCGGACTTCGCGGCGTACTCGAACCCGGCGTCCAGCACCTCGCGCACCTTCCAGCGGGTGTTGACGGGGACGAGGGTGTCGCGCAGCTCGTCGTCGGGGGCGTGCAGGGAGATCGCGAGCCGGCACTTGAAGCCCTCGTCGGCGAACCGGTGGATGGCGGGCACCAGGCCGACGGTCGAGACGGTGATCCCGCGCTGCGAGAGCCCGAGCCCGTCCGGCGCCGGGTCGGTCAGCGCACGGATGGCCCCCACGACCCGCTTGTAGTTGGCCAGCGGCTCACCCATGCCCATGAAGACGATGTTGGACAGCCGGGCCGGCCCGCCGGGCACCTCCCCGTCCCGCAGCGCCCGCATCCCGTCGACGATCTGGTGGACGATCTCCGCGGTGGACAGGTTCCGGTCCAGTCCCGCCTGCCCGGTGGCGCAGAACGGACAGTTCATCCCACACCCGGCCTGTGAGCTGATGCACATGGTCACCCGGTCCGGGTAGCGCATCAGCACGGACTCGACGAGTGTCCCGTCGAACAGCCGCCACAGCGTCTTGCGGGTCGTCCCCTGGTCGGTCGACAGATGCCGGACGACCGTCATGAGCTCGGGGAGCAGCGCCTCGCGCAGCTTCTCCCGGGAGCCGGCCGGGATGTCGGTCCAGTGCTCCGGTCCGTGCGCGTACCGCGCGAAGTAGTGCTGCGAGAGCTGCTTGGCACGGAACGGCTTCTCACCGATCTCGGCCACCGCGTCCTTGCGCTCGGCAGGCGTGAGATCGGCAAGATGCCGCGGCGGCTTCTTGGCTCCGCGCGGCGCGACGAAAGTGAGTTCTCCGGGCTTGGGCATGGTGGTACCAGTGTCGCAGATCCAATCGGGTGACCTGGGGCCGCCGGTCCGGACGACTGTCGTCGGCGGTGGGCGTCAGGGTTGCTCAGCCGGCCCTCGTCATCGGTCACGGACCGGCGCTACGGCGAGGGGCGTGTCGGTACGCTGCTGGATGGTGCCGGCTTGTCGAGACCTGCGACGGCCTGATGTCGGCGGGGGCGCCGCATGTGCTCAGGTGGCCGAGCGCCAGTGGGGGATGCTCTCGAAGTGCACGTCGTAGCGGTCCTGCTCAGGGAGGAGCGAGTCGAACTCGGCTTCGCCGCGGCTGATGGCGGCCAGTTGCTCGAAGTAGCCGAACCGCTCGATGCCCGGGCTGAGCACGACGAACACGTCGGCCTCCTGGCCGTCGGCCGCCCCGAAGACGTGCGGCAGGCCGGGAGGAATGACGACGGCTTCCGGCCCTCTCCGCATGCGGGCGTGCGTCGGCGGCGGCAGCGCCCAGCGGGCCGAGGGCGGGAGCGCGGGCGCAGCCGGCGCCTGGCCCCGCTCGCTGCGCTCACCGGCGATCCGCGCAGGCCGCGGCCCGGGGGCGGTTGGATGTGGTGCCTGCTCGGGTACTCGCGGTGATGCGGGGACACGGTGGCACGAGGAGGAGAACGGCATGGCCAGGGAGCCTGTCCCCGACCACTGCGGTGGGCCGGTCGGGGACCGCGCGCGAAGGGGCGCCGAGGACCTGGACCGGATCCAGGCCGGCCTGCGCCGGGCCGTGCACGCGCAGGGGCGGATGCACCAACTGCTCGATGCGGTGCTCACCATCAGCAGCGCCCTGGACCTGAACGTGGTCCTGCGCACCATCGCGGACACCGCCCGGCAGATGGTCCAGGCCCGTTATGCCGCGGTCGGTGTGCTGGATCAGGACGGCGACTTCGCCGAGCTGATCACCTCGGGGTTCGGCGCGGATCAGTTCCGGGAAGCCGGGGGCGAGCTGCCGCACGGCACCGGCCTGCTCGGCGAGCTGGTGCGCGACCCGCGCCCGCTGCGCGTGGACGACGTGGCCCGCCATCCCCACGCGGTCGGCTTCCCCAAGGGCCACCCGGTCATGACCACCTTGCTCGGAGTGCCGATCCGGGTCCGGGAGACCGTCTACGGCAACCTCTACCTGGCGGACAAGGCGGACGGCCCGTTCACCGACGAGGACCAGGACATCGTCATCGCGCTGGCCGCCGCGGTCGGCGTGGCCATCGAGAACGCCCGCTTGTACGAGCGGCTGCGGCAGGCGACGGAGGAGTTCCAGCAGAGCCTGCTGCCCCGCATGCCGCGCATGAAGGGCCTTGAACTGGAGGCCCGCTACCAGCCCTCCACCGAGGCTCCCAGGATCGGCGGGGACTGGTACGACCTGATCCACCTTCCCGGGCAGGTGCCGTGCCTGACGGTCGGCGACGTGATGGGCCACGGTCTGGAGTCGGCCACCGTCATGAGCCGGATCAGCAACATCCTCCGGGTGATCGCCTTCGACGAGCGCGACCCTCCCAGCCGCATCCTGCACCGCCTCGACGAAGTCCTGCACGAACTGCACGGAGGCCCACTGGCCACCGTGCTGGTGGCCCGCCTGGAGCCCGCGGCCGACGGCGGACGGCTGATGCGCTGGTCCCGCGCCGGCCATCTCCCGCCCCTGCTGGTCACCGCCGATCACCAGGCCCACTATCTGCACTCCGATGCGGGCCTGCCGCTCGGCGTCGACTCCGCCCTGCCCAGGTCCGACAGCGCATATGTGCTCCCCGCGGGTTCCACGGTGGTGCTCCACACCGACGGGCTGGTCGAGCACCCCGCAGACACCCTGGAGGACGGTATGCGGCACGCCGCCCGGATCGCCGCCGCTCGGGCCACCGAGCCGCTGCCCTGTCTGTGCGACGCGCTGCTCACCCACCGCCGGGGATGCTTCCACGACGATGTCGCTCTCCTCGCCGCACGCGTCACGCACTGACCGAGCGGCCTCAGCGGGCAGCGGCCTTTCGGCCTCACGTCCTTGACGTTGGAACACCGACATGCGGTCGAGGCTCCGCCGGTCGCCGTCAGGTCAGGTCCATGCCCAGGTCGGTGTCCGGGCGGCAGAACGTGCAGGGCTCGATGGTCGGGTCGGTGAGCGCGGCCCGCGCCTCGTCGGCCCTGATCGGGTGCGCGGCACCCTCGATCATGGCGCAGCCGGCCAGGTGGACGAGGGCGGGCTCAGGACCGGCCGGTGTCCGCTTCTGCTGGACGACGTACCCGGTCCGCACCGGCGGTGGGGTGAAGCCGGGGAGCGGCGTGCCGCCTTTCGGCCTGCGCCTCGGCCGGTGCCGCGGCGGGCTTTCGACGTCGGCGAGCGCGGCGGCCACCGCGTCCCGCTGGAGCCGGAGGTAGGTCGCGACCGTCTCGCTCCTGGCGATCTGCTCCTCGAGGTAGGCGAGGATCGCGCGGAGCCGGGCGGGGTCAGGCGGCAGCAGGGACACGGCGCGCACCATCCCCGCGCGGGATGAGGCCGCTCATCGTCACCTCCCGCCTCCCCGCCCGGAGGCGAACAGCGCCGCCCGTGCCGCCGTCCCGTCTCCCTGCCAGTGCGGATGGAACAGCACCTGCGACGACAGGCGGATCAGGCGCCGCCGCAGCGCGGTACCCGGGGCTGCGGCGAGCTGCCGGTAGGTGGCCTGCCACTCCTGCTGCGTGTGGGCCAGATCGGCGGGAATCGATCGCATACTCGAATTCAAGCATGTGTTCGATTTCTGGCGCGAGTCGACTCCGCCGGACCCGTCCCTGCGGGCGCCGGTCGCCGCTACGAGGCGGTGGCGCGGATGGCGGCGATGTCGAACTGGAGCCGGACCGTCTCGCTCACCATGGCGCCGCCCTGGGCGAGTCTGGCGTTGTAGGTCAGCCCCCAGTCGGAGCGGTTGATGGTGGTGGTGCCGTCGAAGCCGACGCGCTCGTATCCGAAGGGGTCGGTCACATGGCCGATGTAGGTGAGGTCCAGGTCGACCGGGCGGGTGGTGCCCTTGATGGTCAGATCGCCGGTCATGCGGTACACGTCCTTGCCCACGAGGCGCACGGCCGTGCTTGTGAAGATCATCCGGGGGTACGTCGCGGCGTCAAGGAAGTCGCGGCCCACCAGGTGCGCGTCCCGCTGCTCGACGCCGGTGTCGACGCTGGACGTGTACAGCACGATGTCGGCGCGCGAGCGCGCCGGGTCACGGCCGTCGAAGGAGAGCCGGCTCTCGTACTCCTGGAAGGAGCCGCGCACCGTCGTCACCATGGCGTGCCGCACGGAGAAGCCGATCCTGCTGTGCGCGGGGTCGATCATCCACGCTCCGGTGAGCGCGGACAGGGCTGGGTCGGGCAGCACAGCGGTACCTGTGATCGCCGGCGCGGCGGGGTCCATCGTCCCCCGCGCCACCGGGGCGGCGGCCACCGCGCGTCGCTGTGTGAGGTTGCGGCCGAAAAGGTTCATGACGCATGTAGCTACGCGAGTGGGCGACGCACCCGCAAGGGACGGTCGGCAAACCCTCCCCATCACCAGCAGACCTTCACAGACGAGGAGCCCGCCGTCCGGTGGACGGCGGGCTCCTCACCGGAGCGGCACGGCTCAGGCCGACCCGACGAAGATCACCATCAGCAGCCACACCACCGGAGCCGTGGGCAGCAGCGAGTCCAGCCGGTCCATGATGCCGCCGTGGCCCGGGAGCAGGGTGCCCATGTCCTTGATGCCCAGGTCGCGCTTGATCATGGACTCGCCGAGGTCGCCGAGAGTGGCGCTGGCCGCGACCGCGAGCCCGAGGAGCAGGCCCTGCCACCAGGCGCCGTCGTCGATCAGGAACTGCATGCACAGCGCGCCCGCGACCATGGCGAACAGCACCGCGCCGACCAGGCCCTCGCGGGTCTTGCCGGGGCTGATGCGCGGGGCCAGCTTGTGCCGGCCGAAGCGCCAGCCGACGGCGTAGGCGCCGGTGTCGCTGACGACCGTCAGGAGGAGGAACGTCAGGACGCGCCAGGGGCCGTCGGCGGCGGTCAGCATCATCGCCACGAACGTGGCCAGGAACGGCACGTAGAACGCGGCGAAGACGCCGGCCGTGACGTCCTTGAGGTAACCCTCGGGTGGTTCCGTCATGCGCCAGACCAGGGCCGCGAGCGTGGTGAGCGCCATGGCGACCCAGGCGCCCTCGGCGCCGCGCACATACCCGGCGACCACCATCGCCGCGCCGCCGACCGCGAGCGGCACGAGCGGCGCCTTGATGCCCTTGCGCTCCTGCAGCCGGCTGGTCAGCTCCCACAGGCCGACGACGACGGCGACCGCGATCACGCCGACGAACACGGCCTTGACGACGAACAGGGACGCGATGATCACCACACCGAGCCCGACCCCGACGCCTATGGCCGCGCTCAGGTCACGGCCCGCACTCTTCTTCTGCGGCGCTGGCGCCGGCTGCGGGGCGTCGGACATGGACTCCGGATTCTGGGTCGGATGCGGGATCGGCGGCTGGGTGTCGTACGGGTACTGCGGCTGGTGCGGGTACTGCGTGTCGTACGGCTGCGCGCCGTACTGCGGCTCGTCCCGGAACAAGGGGCCGCTCAGCCGGGCGGCCCCCCGGTCGCCGTCCTGGTCTGTGCGGTACGCGGGCTCGTCGGGCACGCTGGGCATGGGGCGAGTCTGCTGCGCCTCGGGCGCATCGTACGCGGGACCCGCCTGGGCAGCCCCCTGGGCGGGCCCACGCTCGGTGGGCCCCCAGTACCCGGCCTGCCCGCCGTGTGGCGGCGCCCCCCAGGAAGAGTCGCTCATCAGACTTCGAGCAGCTCCGCTTCCTTGTGCTTGAGAAGCTCGTCCACCTGGGCGACGTACTTCGCCGTCAGGTCGTCGAGTTCCTTCTCCGCACGGCGGCCCTCGTCCTCGCCGACCTCGCCGTCCTTGATCAGCTTGTCGATGGCGTCCTTGGCCTTGCGGCGCACGGACCGGATGGAGACCTTCGCGTCCTCACCCTTGCCCTTGGCGACCTTGATGTACTCGCGGCGGCGCTCCTCGGTGAGCTCGGGGAACACCACCCGGATGATGTTGCCGTCGTTGCTGGGGTTGACGCCCAGGTCGGAGTCGCGGATCGCCTGCTCGATGTTGCGCAGCGCACTCTTGTCGAACGGGGTCACGACCGCCATGCGCGGCTCCGGCACGGAGAACGAGGCCAGCTGGTTGATCGGCGTCGGGGCACCGTAGTAGTCGGCCACGATCTTGTTGAACATCGCCGGGTGCGCACGGCCGGTGCGGATCGCGGCGAAGTCCTCCTTGGCGACCACGACGGCCTTCTCCATCTTCTCCTCGGCCTCGAGGAGGGTCTCTTCGATCACCACTTGCTCCTGCGTGTCTTGAGTAAGGCCCGGCTGCGGTTCCTCGATCGGGCGGCGGCCGGCTGCGTCGCGTCTTCTTCCTGCACGGTTCCCGACCGGCAGGACATTGTCCATCCCCCGGCCAGGGCGCGTCCCGTCCGTCCCTCGGACAGGTGGCGTGCCCCGGGCGACGGGGTGTGCCGGTTCGGTCAGTCCCGGCTGCCCTGGTCACCCACCAGCGTGCCGATCTTCTCACCCTTGACGGCGCGGGCGATATTGCCCTCCGCAAGAAGCTCGAAGACGAGGATCGGGAGCTTGTTGTCGCGGCACAGCGTGATGGCGGTGGCGTCGGCGACCTTCAGGTCGCGGGTGATGACCTCGCCGTAGCCGAGCGAGTCGAACTTGACGGCGTCCGGGTTGGTCTTCGGGTCGGAGTCGTAGACCCCGTCCACGCCGTTCTTGCCCATCAGCAGCGCCTCGGCGTCGATCTCCAGGGCGCGCTGGGCGGCGGTGGTGTCGGTGGAGAAGTACGGCATGCCCATACCGGCGCCGAAGATGACCACGCGGCCCTTCTCCAGGTGGCGCACGGCGCGCAGCGGGATGTACGGCTCGGCGACCTGGCCCATGGTGATGGCGGTCTGGACCCGGGACTGGATGCCCTCCTTCTCCAGGAAGTCCTGGAGGGCGAGGCAGTTCATCACCGTGCCGAGCATGCCCATGTAGTCGGAGCGGGCGCGGTCCATGCCGCGCTGCTGCAGTTCGGCGCCACGGAAGAAGTTGCCGCCGCCGATGACGACCGCGATCTGCGCACCGTCCCGCACGACGGCCGCGATCTCGCGGGCGATCTTGTGCACCACGTCGGGGTCCACGCCCAGGCCCCCGCCACCGGAGAAGGCCTCTCCGGACAGCTTCAGCAGAAACCGGCCGCGTACTTTGCCGTCGTCGCTCTTCTGGGCCTTGGTGGTCATCGGAAATCCCGCCTCTTTCACATGGTGCACATACGAAGAAGGCCATTGCCGATGGGGTCGCTTTTCGCTCCCATGCGCGGCAATGGCCTCCTCGTCAGATCTGCTGCCGTCCGCCCCACACCCGGGTGTGGCGGTGTGCGCGGACGACTGCTGTCGACCCTATCGGGATTCCTCCGCGGGTCGCGCGTCGATCGCGGTACGGACTCAGATGCCGACCTTGATGCGCGTGAAGCGCTTCAGGGTGACACCGGCCTCGTCCAGAACCTTCTGGACCGACTTCTTGTTGTCCAGCGCGTACGGCTGGCCGAGCAGCGTGGCGTCCTTGAAGAAGCCGTTGAGGCGACCCTCGACGATCTTCGGCAGGGCGGCCTCGGGCTTGCCCTCGGCGCGGGTGGTCTCCTCGGCGATGCGGCGCTCGGACTCGACGACGTCGGCCGGGACGTCCTCCTTGGAGAGGTACTTCGGCGCGAAGGCGGCGATGTGCTGGGCGATGCCCTTGGCGACCTCGGCGTTCGGCTTGTCGAGCTCGACCAGGACACCGATCTGCGGCGGCAGGTCGGGCATGGTGCGGTGCATGTAGGCCGTGACGTAGCCGTCGGCGAACTGCGCGAAGCGGTCCAGGACGATCTTCTCGCCGAGGTTGGCGTTGGCCTCGTCCACGAACGCCTGAACGGTCTTGCCGGGCTCGATCTCGGAGGCGAGCAGCGCCTCCAGGTCGGCCGGGGAGGTCTTGGCGACGTGCTCGGCGATGGCCCTGGCCACGGCCTGGAACTTCTCGCCCTTGGCGACGAAGTCCGTTTCGCACTTCAGCTCGACCAGCACGCCGGAGGAGTTGTCGTCGGCGATGATGGAGACCACGGCGCCGTTCTCGGCGGAGCGGCCCTCGCGCTTGGCGACGCCCTTCTGGCCCTTGATGCGCAGCGCCTCGACGGCCTTCTCGACGTTGCCGTCGGCCTCGTCCAGCGCCTTCTTGCAGTCCATCATGCCGGCGCCGGTGAGCTCACGGAGCTTCTTGACGTCGGCGGCGGTGTAGTTCGCCATGAGTCTGTGAGTCTTTCTCGAAGTCTGGAAGATCTTCCGGTCAGCGCGGTGCGCGCTCCACATGTGAACGCGGAGCGCGTACGACGCGCCGACCTACGGGTGAACAGCGGGGGCGGACTTCATGTCACCGCCGCCCCCGCTGTCGACGCCTGCGTCAGGCCTGCTCGCCCTCGGGGGCCTTCTCCGCCTCGGCGGGA